>JBCCFQ010000193.1:0-6688 GCA_039029655.1 Pseudomonadota bacterium
CAAGGATCTGGGCGAGCTGCGCGAGATCACGGTGCCCTCGAGCCATGACGGGCTTGAGATCCAAGGCTGGCTCACGCTTCCGCCGGGATATGAGGAAGGCACGCGGGTGCCGCTGATCCTCGAAATTCATGGTGGACCTTTTGCGGCCTACGGCCCGCATTTCGCGACCGATAACCAGCTCTATGCCGCCGCTGGTTATGCGGTGCTTTCGGCCAATCCGCGCGGCTCAACCAGCGTGATCAGTGATCAGGGCTTATTGAAAAACTCACCCGCGTTTCAGAAGTATCACAAAGCCTCTCATACTCTGGCGTCTGATTTGGGGCGTCTGGCCAGTCGCGCCAAACCGGGTCTTTTGGTGCTGTATCATGGTTTGTACTATGGTGAGCCTGAAGTTTCGATCATTGATGATGTACGCAAGACGTACGATGGACCAGTTGTGCTTGCAGCCGACCTGGATGCCTATTAGTTGATTTCACAATATTTGGGTTGGGACCGTTTTGAAAAGATTTTTCGCAACAACTAATGCTGTCTTCGCCGGTGTTTTGTGCGTCCTTAGTGGCTGCGGTTCGCCCTCATCAAGCGACCATAGTGCTTCCCAACGGTTAAGCTTCACCCAGCGTGCGACAAGTGCATCGTCGGAAACGAACAATTGGTTGCTCCATGGGCGCACCTACAACGAACAAAGACACAGCCCATTGACGACAATTACCCCGAACAATGTGGATCGCTTGGGTCTCGCCTGGTACGTCGATTTGCCCGATCATCGTGGGCAAGAGGCGACCCCTTTGATTGTGGATGGCGTGATGTATGTATCTGCCGCCTGGAGCAGAGTGTTTGCATTCGATGCTGTTACGGGGGAAGAAATTTGGTCATTTAATCCAGAAGTTGACAAGTCTTACGGCGCCAGAGCTTGTTGCGATGTGGTTAACCGCGGCGTTGCTTACTGGGATGGACGAATCATTGTCGGGACCCTAGACGGTCGTTTGATTTCTGTGGATGCCAAAACCGGTGTAGAACAATGGTCGGTCTTGACGGTTGATCAGGATAAACCCTACACGATTACCGGAGCACCACGCGTTGCTAACGGAAAGGTTTTTATCGGCAATGGCGGTGCCGAATATGGGGTTCGGGGTTACATTGGCGCCTATGATGTGGGGACCGGTGACTTGCTGTGGCGTTTTTACACCGTTCCCGGCAATCCCGAGGACGGATTCGAAAACAAGGCCATGAAGATGGCCGCAGAGACTTGGCAAGGTGAATGGTGGAAGTTGGGTGGCGGTGGCACCGTGTGGGACTCCATGGCCTACGATCCCGAACTTAACCTGTTGTACGTGGGTACCGGTAACGGTTCACCTTGGAATCCTAAACTACGTAGCGAAGGTGTTGGGGATAACTTGTTCTTGTCTTCTATTGTCGCTTTGAATGCCGACACGGGAGAGTACGTCTGGCATTACCAAACTACCCCTGGGGAGGGTTGGGACTATACCGCCACTCAACACATGATATTGGCGGACATTGAAATTGACGATGAAACCCGTCAAGTCATTATGCAGGCGCCAAAGAATGGTTTCTTTTATGTGCTGGATCGTCGAACAGGTGAATTCATATCGGCCCAACCCTTCGTTCCCACCACCTGGGCCAGTAAAGTGGATGAGACAACAGGGCGGCCCGTCATTAATGCGGCGGCGAAGTACTGGGAAACAGGTCAAGTAGCCCCAGTCGCGCCCGGTTGGAGTGGCGGTCATAGTTGGCACCCAATGTCCTTCAGTCCGACCACTGGACTGGTCTATATTCCAGCCCAAGAAATGGCGTTCCCCTATATGGGCCAGAGTGAACTGAACGTCAAACCCATTGGTGTGAATTTAGGCGTTGATACAAGCATCGCCGTGTTTCCTGATGATCCCGCCGCCATCAAAATGATAAAAGGTACCAATAAAGGGTATTTGACCGCATGGGATCCGGTGGCTCAAAAAGAGGTTTGGCGGGTTGAGCATCCTGGTCCTTTGAACGGTGGCGTTTTGACGACGGCGAGTAACCTAGTGTTTCAGGGGAATGGGAGTGGCGCCTTGATTGCTTACGGTGCAGCCGACGGAAAAAAACTCTGGGACTACGACGTCCAAACCGGCATCGTCGCACCACCTGTTAGTTATGCCGTAAATGATGAGCAGTACGTAGCCGTCGCCGCAGGATGGGGCGGCATCATCGCTCTAATGACCGGACCCATTGCGTGGAACGCCGGTGAACCCATCAATCGAAGTCGCGTGTTGGTATTTAAGTTAGGAGGTGACACGAGTCTGCCTGAACCCAGCGAACAAGTGCAAACCATGACAGACTTTTCTAGTCTTGAGCTGGATGAAGCACAAGTCACCTCGGGCATGAAAAACTACATCGAGTATTGTGGCGCATGCCATGGTGTGGGTGCCGTAGGCGGCGGTGTTGTTCCTGATTTGCGCTACTCAGCTTTTTTGAACTCTGAGCCCGCTTGGCAACAGGTCGTACGGGAGGGGAGTTTGTCCGCTCGAGGCATGATTGGTTTTGATAGTGTATTGTCTCAGCAAGATGCCGAAGACATTCGTATCTTTGTTGTCGGTCGTAACCAGTTCGCCCACAAAACAGGAGAAACCACCCGGCTCGTTCCGACCGCGAGCAGTTTGTAGGTAGATGGTTAAGGCGTGACGATATTAAAGCCCAAATCGAAAGGCTCTAGGCTATTGAACAACTCTTTGAATTTTTGGGGGTTGCCCTCGATAACTTCTATTTGCCCCGTGTCAATGAGTTGGTCAATGGTTTTTGCCCCTGAGGCCCACTCGACGATGGCTAAACGAGTGAGTCGTACGGAGGCGTCCGTTACGTCAGACTTTTTGTTTTCCCTATTGTGTAGTACCGAATTCTCAAGGAAGAGCAAAAACTCTTCGCTACGATCGGTGAACTCTAAGTTGAAGCGAGCAGTCTTTTCTTCTAATCCGGTTGGATTGAGGCGAACCGCCAAATAGTCCAACAGCAATTCGGTGGGCATGGCAGGAAGTAGTGTCGGCCTGATAAACCCACCGGGTGCTGCGATGGTTTTGCCCGTTCTCAATTCTTGGGCACCAGTTAGGTAAAAGTCCCGCCAAATAGCGGACTCGGCCTGGTAACCAAGTTGCTCATAAGTATCAGCTAGAAGTGCCTTGGCTTTGCTATTGTCTGGTTCTGCGAAAACTAGATGATTCACCAGTTCGGCAACCCAACGATAATCTCCTTTTGCGTAAGACTCTCGTGCATGTTTGAGCAAAGACTCCGCGCCACCAGCCAGTAGAACATAACGTGCGCCCGCCTCAGATGGTGGGTGGGGGTTTAGATTTGCGGGTACACCGTCAAACCAACCTAGATAGTACTGATAGACAGCCTTTGCATTGTGACTGAGGGTTCCGTAGTACCCGCGGTTATAAAATTCCTTGTCCAAGCTTGGGGGTAACGCTAGTTGTTCCGCGATTTCTCTTGGTGTGAACCCGTTACTCATCATTCGTACCGTTTGGTCGTGAATATACCGGTAGAGATCCCGTTGCTTAGAAATGAATTCAACCGACTTAGCCCTTCCAAAACGTGGCCAATGGTGACTACCAAACACAAGGTCCAGGTCGGAGCCAAATAGTTCAAGGGAGTCATTTAGATGTTTACTCCAAATCAAACCGTCTCTTACTGTAGCTCCGCGTAGCGTATACAAGTTGTGCATAGTCGCATTGGCCATCTCCGCCACACAAAGCGCCTTGAATTCCGGTAGGTAAAACATGATTTCCGCCGGTGCCTCGGCTCCTGGTGTTACTTGAAAAACGAACTCCACGCCATCGATTGTGTGGCGTTCTCCGGTCCGCTTGATTTCGAGTGTGGGAGGAACCAGCGACCGTGTTCCACCCGCGGAGATGCCTTTCCCAAGGCCAGAATCTACGTGGCCCCGTTCATTTTTATGTAAACGAGGCGCAAACTGATACATCACACGTCGGGTCATGGCCGCACCGGCGATGATGCCTTCGCTCCCCACGTGTTTTAAAAATCCCTCTGGCACTATGACTTCGGTGTCGTCACCGACTAAGGTTTGTAGCCCTCCGAAGTGATCCCCGTGACTGTGGGTGATGATGACAGCTGTGATTGGGCGTTCTCCCAAGTGCTCGAATACGAGATCGAGGCCGGCTTGCGCGGGCTCCATCGACAACATGGCGTCAACAACTATCCAACCTTTATTTCCGCGAATAAACGTCATATTGGATACATCGTAACCACGAACCTGATAGATCCCGTCCATGACTTCATACAAACCATGATAGGCATTGAGTTTGGCCTGCCGCCAAAGGCTCGGATTGACGCTCGGAGGCGCTTCGCCTGCAATAAATTCGAACGCGGATTGATCGAACACGACTCTGCCGCTTGAGTTTTCGATTGCTAGGTCATCCAGTGATGCGATGAAGCCCCGTTGGATTAGGCGGAAATCCTCATCGTCATTGAAGGGAAGTGTTTGCAAAACTTCGTGGTTTGTCCGCTGAGTGACCGAACTCGCGGGTTTTGACATCTGTTGTGCCTGGAGCGGCACCGATGTCGCAAAGGCCGCAATGATTAGAATAACCTCCCGTAACGACATAAGGCTCGCCTCTTTATTAGTCTGGTCTTAGCAAATCTTTCGCTTTGATTCTAAAACGCTACTAAACTTTTAGCCATTCGGTTTGTCGTGATAATTTTTTTTTGGTACATATGGCATTGATTGTTTTGTCTGGGGGAGATTGGTGACGTTAAAAATATCGGGACTAGTCGCTTGGGTGTGTTTTTCGTTAGCGGCCTGTGCTCAGGTAGTTCCAGCTCCCGCAGAGCAGCAAACTGATGCTGAACGGACTCTAACGAAGCTAAATAAAGAGCTGGCTCCACACTTTGAGCAGTTGACGGATAATGTCTATGTGGCTTCCGGTTATGGTGTGTCGACCATGGGCTTCATTGTGGGCGATGAGGGCGTGGTAGTAGTCGACGGCGGCATCATGCCTCCCTTCACAGCCCAGGCGTTAAAGGAATTCAGAAAGCATTCGGATCTTCCCATCGCTGCAATCATTTTTACTCACGGCCATGGTGATCACACCGGTGGTGCTTTGGGTTTAATAGAAGGGAACGCTCAACCTCAGGTTTGGGCGCGTGCAAACTTTGGCGCCGAAGGGCGTGCTTTTCGAGAAGCTGGTATTACCTATGATGCAGTTCGTGGGCGTCGTCAAGGCGGGTTCTTGCTGCCCATGGAAAAGAGAATCAACAATGGTATCGCGCCAGCCATTAGGCCGCCGTCTAACCGAAACATTTTTCAGGCAGATCGAAAGGGTGTTGTTCCGACCCACGTTTTTTCGGACAAACGCAAAACCATCAAGATTGCTGGTTTGACTTTGGATTTGGTGGCCGCACCGGGAGAGACTGCAGACCAATTGTATGTGTGGTATCCAGAGAAAAAGGTGGTTTTCACCGGTGACAATTTCTACAAATCTTGGCCAAACTTGTACGCCATACGCGGAACGCCGTATCGCGATGTGCGTGCGTGGGCGAACGCGGCCGACATGATGCTTCAGGAGGGCCCTGACTATCTGGTACCTGGCCATACCAAAGCTATTTCTGGGGCCGATCAGGTTGCCGATGCCCTAATCGCCTATCGTGACGGCATAAGGTTTGTGTTTAGCAAAACTGTTGAGGGGATAAACAAAGGGTTAACGCCCGATGAGCTTGTTGACTATGTTGTCTTGCCCAAAGAGTACGCAGAACATCCGTATCTGCAACCCTATTATGGCAATCCTCAATGGGCTATACGCTCGATATTTGAAGGTTATTTGGGGTGGTTTGATGGCAACCCAACTAATTTGCAGCGTTACTCTAAGGGAGATCACGCGAAACGCGTGATCGAGTTAGGAGGCGGAGCAGACAGTGTGTTAGCAACGGCCAGGCTGGCCCTTGCAAAAAATGATCCTCAGTGGGCGGCAGAGCTTTGCGATTACTTGATTGCTGTGAACGAGCACGAGACAACAGCACGGCTTTTAAAGGCCGAGGCATTGGAAACCCTCGGTCGAAATTTTGTGACAGCTATTGGGCGAAACTATTATTTGACGGTAGCTCAGCAGCTACGCAGAGAGGCGCTTGAAGCCGAATAGTAGGTGCTACTTTCCTGAGTCGCCGCCATCAGCAGTCTCCAAATCACCCCACAGGCGGGTAAATCCACTGCGTATGGCTTCGCGATGAAGCTGCATAGACAGCTTCGCTAGGGAACCGTTCCTTTCTTCCAAGGCCTTGATGATGTCGTTGTGCTCGAAAATGGCTTTCTTGGCCTGTTCCCGATTAATCTCGCCGTGTTTAACCATCAAAAATCTTGTGAAATCGATCAATGAGCCAATGATGTCGGCGATTCTTGTGTTTCCTGAGGCGCTGTGCACGAGGTGGTGAAATTGGAAATTCAAATCCAAAAATCGAACTCGGTCATCCAGTACGTCCATGTCCAACTTAGCCATTTTGGCATTGAGTTTTCTGAGTTGCTCTAACTGCTTAAAGGTAATTGTGGCTGCCGATTGTTCGGCTGAATAACCTTCCAACATCACCAGCACGTCGAATATCTGACGAAATTCTCGAGCATTGGGCTCGGCAACGTATGTTCGACGATTCTCTCGAGTGACAGCGAGTCCTTCGTTGGCCAGCCTGCGGA
>JBCCFQ010000194.1:0-6684 GCA_039029655.1 Pseudomonadota bacterium
GCTCAAGGCGCTGGCCAGCGCTCAAATGCTCAAAAGCAGATTGGGCCGCATCAGAGGACGAGCCACCATTCAAGGCAATGCCGATATCAAAGAGTGGGTAGACACATCCTTAAATCATTATGAAATCCAAGTATTCAATTCTCAGCTTAGTCAAGAACGCGGTCACAAAGAATCAAAACTGGCCCCAGGCTTGGCGTAACTTAGAGCCCCAACGTAGTTACGATGCCGTCATCGTGGGTGGCGGTGGTCACGGGCTCGCGACCGCTTATTACTTAGCAAAGAAACACGGCGCCAAGAATATTGCGGTTCTCGAAAAGGGTTGGATCGGTGGTGGTAATACAGGTCGGAATACAACCATTGTTCGATCCAATTATCTTTGGACCGAGGCTGCTCTTTTGTATGAGAAGTCTATGAAGCTGTGGGAGGGATTGAGTCAAGACTTAAATTACAACGTGATGTTCAGTCAGCGAGGTGTCTATAACCTAGCCCACAGCTTGCAGGATTTGCGGGATTATGAACGGCGTTCTGCCGCCAATCGATTAAACGGCGTTGATGCGGAAATGGTAACCCCCAGCGAAATACGAGATGCCATACCGTTGCTGGACGTTTCGGACAAAGCACGATATCCCATCCTAGGGGCGTCGCTACAAAGACGTGGTGGGGTTGCTCGTCATGATGCCGTGGCATGGGGATTTGCCCGTGCGGCAGACGCTCTTGGCGTAGACATTATCCAACAGTGCGAAGTAACCGGAATCTTGCGTGAAGGTGGTCGGGTAACGGGTGTAGATACCACCAAAGGGTTCATTGAAACCAACAAAGTAGGAGTGGTGGTGGCGGGTCATGCCAGCGTATTGGCGGGTATGGCTGGGCTTCGGTTACCCATTGAGAGCAAACCGTTGCAAGCCTTTGTGTCTGAGCCATTGCGACCGGTGTTGAATACGGTGGTGATGTCCGGTGCCGTTCACGGTTACATCAGTCAATCGGATAAGGGTGATTTGGTCATAGGGGCCGGTACCGATGCTTATAACGGCTATGGTCAACGTGGCAGCTTCCAGACTATTGAGCATGCCATGGAAGCAATTGTGGCGTTGTTTCCAAGTTTCAGTCGGGTCCGTATGTTGCGCCTATGGGGTGGCATTGTTGATATCGCACCAGATGCATGCCCGATCATCAGCAAGACACCCATCAAGGGTCTTTATTTCAATTGCGGTTGGGGTACAGGTGGATTTAAGGCGACACCCGGTTCGGGTTGGACTTTCGCGCACACCATTGCGAACGATGAGCCTCACACGTTAAATGCTCCCTTCAGTCTTGATCGTTTTGCGACGGGTGCATTGATTGATGAACATGGCGCGGCTGCTGTAGCCCACTAAACATTGGAACGCTCATGCTGTTAATTGAATGTCCTTTTTGTGGAGCCAGAGACGAAAGTGAATTCAGCTATGGTGGAGAAGCTGGTATCAGTCGTCCTACAGACCCTGATTCCCTAAGTGATGCCCAATGGGCGGATTACCTTTTTATGAGAAAAAACCCAAAGGGTGATCATGAGGAGTTGTGGCAGCACACTCAGGGCTGTCGTCGTTGGTTCGTAGTTGTGCGCAATACCGTCAGCTACCAGATTACCTCGGTACGTAAAGTAACCGAGGTTGTGCGGGATTAGGCTTGAGCGTGCAAAAGTATCGACTGGCTGAGGGTGGTCTTGTTGATCGGTCCCAGGCTTTGACCTTCCAGTTCCATGGGAATACCTATCAAGGTTACGTGGGCGACTCCCTGGCCTCTGCTCTTCTGGCCAACGGTGTTTCCATTGTTGGCAGGAGTTTTAAATACCATCGGCCGAGGGGTATTGTAGGTGCCGGGGCGGAAGAACCAAATGCCATCGTGCAACTTGGGGTAGGTGCAGAGTCGATACCGAATGCCAAGGCCACGCAGATTGAGTTGTTTGAGGGGCTAACAGCAAAAGCGACTCGAGGTTGGCCGAGCCCCGGTTTTGACCTTGGCGCCATAAATGATCTACTGAGTCCAGTATTTGGCGCCGGTTTCTATTACAAAACGTTTATGTTTCCGAAGAATTTCTGGGAACACTACGAACATTTCATACGTCGCGCTGCCGGGTTTGGCTTGGCACCCACCGAAAACGATCCCCATCGATACGCCCATCACAATGCCCATTGCGACATCCTAGTTGTCGGGGGTGGACCTTCCGGACTCATGTCTGCGTTGGTTAGCGGAGCGACTGGAGCACGGGTGTTGTTGGTAGATGATCAATGGCAGTTTGGCGGCTCTTTGTTATCGCAATCGCAAATCATTGATGGAAAGCCGGGGACCGAATGGGTAAGTTCCGTTGTGCAGAAGCTGCAACAAATGGAAAACGTAACCTGCTTGTCTAGAGCGACGGCATTTGGGTTTTACGATCACAATTTTGTCACCGTGTTAGAACAGAGTGCGCCGGGCTCAAAAAAACCAGCGGACATTCGGCAGAGATTATGGCGGGTTAGAGCTCAAAGAGTCATTCTTGCTCAGGGTGCTTTTGAGCGTCCCTTAGTGTTTAGTAACAACGACCGACCCGGTGTCATGTTGGCATCGGCCGTTTCGACATATGTGAATCGGTATGGCGTTTGCCCGGGGAATCGAGGACTGGTTTTTTGCAACAATGATTCGGCCTATGAGACGGCGTTTGAACTCAAGGCAGCCGGTGCTGATGTCGTGGCTATCATTGATTCAAGAAAAAATATTGCTGAGAGTCTCAGTCAAAAGGCGGTTGATGCAGGCATTCCGCTGCATCCCGGAAGTGTTGTGACCAACGTCATGGGTAAGCGACAGGTTAAAAAAGCAGTGGTTTCTAAATGGGATGGCAAAAACGTTTCGGCAACCCCCCACGTATTAGAGTGCAATTTGATCGCGGTGTCAGGCGGCTTTAGTCCGGCGGTCCATCTGCATTCGCAGTCCGGTGGAAAAAACAAATGGGACGAAGTCAATGAATGTTTTGTACCAGGAGACAATCCTCAGGGCGCCGTTTCAGTGGGTTCCGGAAATGGAACCTGGTTGTTAAGGGACTGTTTGAACGAAGCGCTTGATGTTGCCGTTCAAGTTGCTGGTGGACTCGGATTTTCCGACACAGCAGAGTCCGTCCCAGACGTAGCGGATGGCATGGGGCCCAGTGTTGAACCTCTGTGGCGTGTACCAACATTGGACTTGCCTGAAAAAGCACCAAAACAGTTCGTGGACTTTCAAACCGACGTGTCAGTGAGCGATATTCGTTTGGCGGCGCGGGAAGGGTTTCACAACGTTGAGCATGTGAAGCGATACACGGCTTTAGGTTTCGGAACGGACCAAGGCAAGCTTAGCAACATCAACGGCATGGCCATATTGGCTGAGACCCTCGGAAAAACAATCCCAGAGGTGGGCACTACAACCTTTCGCCCGGCCTATACACCGGTGTCCTTTGGTGCTTGTGCCGGAGAGAACACTGGGGAGCTTTACGACCCAGTTCGAAAGACCGCGATTCATAGCTGGCACGAACAGGCCACCAGTCAATTCGAAGTGGTTGGGCAGTGGTTACGCCCTTGGTATTTTCCAAAGTCCGGAGAGACGCTTGATCAATCCGTGGCCCGGGAGTGCATGGCGGTTAGGAACTCAGTAGGAATTATGGATGCATCAACCCTAGGGAAGATCGATGTGTTTGGTCCTGATGCCGCAACGTTTCTTGAGCGTATGTACACCCATGACATCGGTAAGATGAAACCAAACAAATGTGCCTACGGCATTTTGTTAGGTGAAGATGGGATGGTCATGGATGACGGCGTGATGGCCCGTCTTGAGGAAAACCATTACTACCTCACAACCACCACCGGTGGGGCGGCTGCGGTGTACAGCTGGTTGGAGTTTTGGTTGCAAACCGAATGGCCGGAGCTCGAAGTGTATCTCACGTCGGTGACGGATCATTACTCAACCATTGCCGTGGCTGGGCCAAATAGTCGCAAGGTTGTACAAGCGGCGGGCTGCGACATAGATATTGAAAAAACGGCCTTTCCATTCATGTCAGTTCGAAAGGCAACTGTTGCTGATGTGCCAGTGGACCTGTTCAGGGTGAGCTTTTCCGGCGAGTTGGCGTATGAAATCAACGTGGATAGTCGTTATGCCTTACATATTTGGCGGCATCTCGTGCAGGTGGGAGGCGAATATGACATCACACCTTATGGAACGGAGACCATGCACGTGCTTCGTGCGGAGAAAGGGTTTCCGATTATTGGTCAAGACACTGACGGCTCGATAACGCCAGTAGATCTGGGGATGAATTGGTTGCTGTCCAATAGTAAGGACTTTGTTGGCAAGCGCTCCTTGTCGAGAGAAGACAGCTGCCGCGACGATCGTAAACAGTTTGTTGGTTTGGTTCCTGTAGATGGGACGAGCGTTGTGAGAGAGGGTGCACAACTCATTACCAATACACAGGTTGGCCCGCCAACGCCCATGAGACTAGGCAGTATCTTGATTATAATTTTTGCATTCTTTGCTATTAATACAGTTGTTTTTGCGGAATAAGATCTCAAGCTAAATCCCGATTTAAATTACTCAAGTGATTCAAATGATGGACCGCTAATTACTGGTAAGAATATGAGAGATGGGGATATAAACAAAGGTAAACCGGCCTATGTGATCTTCTATCATAGGGAGTGCTATAACTCTAAAAGGCAAGCCAGAAGGACTGTCGAGTTGTATGAGAAATACAATGGTAAGGTCGATTTTATTGTAGTTGATCTAGATTCTCCAAGGTCAAGTGAGCAAACTGCACTTCTTAGGAAACATTACAAAAACTATATCCCTCATGTGACTGTATACGATAAGGAAGGAAAAGTAGTTTATGACAAAAGTGGAGAGGTTAGGAACTCCAGGATGTCTGAGTTATTTGATAACCTTATCTAATTAGTAAATTTCTACTTTCTTTACTCGGTCAGCTCCAAAGTATATAAAGACACAGTCATAGGTTAGACCGTTTTTCTTCTCACAGCTATAAGTCCATTTTTCATTGTATCTGGCCTTAACAGGTGTCATATCTTTTTCCCAAGGGGGACCTATAAGTTTAAGAACCTCAGATTTTGTCCTACCTGTTAAGTTCAAGCCTGATTGAATATCCCTCATAACTTCATTCCCACTCGATTTGCTTCTGGCTTGAGCGGTATCGGTTAAATTAATGCCAATCGGTATAGTGGATAACTGTAGAGTAAGTATCAAAAACAATATAAATAGTGTCTTTTTCGTCATGAGTTTGCCTGCCTTAAGTAGTTTTTATTCATCTGAATATTCGAATTCGATTTGATCTTCCTTAGTAATAATTCTAACATCACCGCCGCTTGCTAGTTTGCCAAATAGTATTTCTTGAGAAAGTTTTTGTGCAATTTCTTGATCAATAAGTCTCTGGATCGGTCTTGCTCCAAGTTGTTTGTTATAACCTTGCTTGGCTATGTATGCTCTTGCCTCATCTGATAGCTCGAGATTCACTTTCTTAGCTTTTAATCTCTCAGCCAGCTGGCCAATCATCTTATCCACAATCCTCTCAACTACCTCTTTTCCAAGAGAGTTAAAGTGAAGAGTGGCGTTTAAGCGGTTTCTAAACTCTGGGCTGAAATAGCGCTCTATCGCTTGGGCACTTTTGTCCTCATATTCTTCTTTTCCAAATCCAACACTTCTTTGGTTACTTTCCCTTGAGCCGGTATTGGTTGTTAAAATTAGAACTATCTGCCTAAAATCAACCTTTCTTCCATTTGAGTCAGTCAGGGTTGCATGATCCATCACTTGAAGAAGCACATTGTATATATCCTCGTGAGCCTTTTCTATTTCATCAAGGAGTAGTACAGCATGGGGGCTTTTGTGAACAGCCTCAGTTAACTGGCCACCCTCATCATAGCCTACATACCCAGGAGGTGAGCCGATTAGCCGTGACACAGTGTGCTTTTCCATATACTCACTCATATCAAAACGAATAAAATCAATTCCTAGAGCTTCTGCAAGCTGTTTTGCAAGCTCAGTCTTACCTACACCTGTCGGTCCTGCAAACATAAAGTTTCCTACGGGTTTATTTGGTTCGCTGAGTCCGGAGCGGGACATTTGTATTGCTGTGACCAGTTGATCTACCGCTTCATCCTGGCCAAAAATGACCTTCTTAAGATCTCCTGCAAGCGTCATCAACCTGTTTCGATCATCAACTTTAACTGTGCGTGTAGGTATCTTGGCTATTTTAGCTACAAGCGCTTCGATATCCTTAACCGTTACCTGTTTTGTGTCTGAGTCATATTTTCTAAGTTTTACATCAGCACCTGCTTCATCAATCAAGTCAATAGCCTTATCAGGAAGCCTTCTGTCATTCATGTACTTAGCAGAAAGATCAACGGCAGCTTTCAATGAAGGAGTCGAATAGCGAACACCATGGAATTCTTCATAGTATTTCTTTAGACCTTGAAGTATTTTAAGACACTCATCCTGGCTTGGCTCATATACATCTACTTTTTGAAATCTTCTAGCGAGAGCATGGTCTTTTTCAAACACACTTCTATATTCCTTAGAAGTAGTAGTCCCGATACAGCGAATCTCTCCGCTTGCAAGAGCTGGCTTTAACATATTGGATGCATCCAAAGTGCCGCCAGATACTGCTCCAGCTCCTATTACAGTATGAATCTCATCAATGAATAA
>JBCCFQ010000195.1:0-6680 GCA_039029655.1 Pseudomonadota bacterium
AACCTTAATCCGGTGATCTCTTTTCCCGCCGCCGCCCACGACATTCGAATGAACGACTCGGGTCTCATGGCCATCAACACAGGCCCAGGTGTTTCCAACTCGGCTATTGTGATCACTGCCTTAGGCTTAGACCCCAGATTTGATTTGTCCAAGAGTTATTTCATTGTCGGTGGAGTTGCGGGTGGCGACCCGGAAGATGTCACCATTGGCAGTGCCGCTTGGTCCCGTTGGGTTGTCGATGGGGATTTGATGCGCTCCATTGATCCACAAGAGGCGCCAGAAGCGTGGCCTTACGGTTTATTTCCAACGGATGGAAAAGCACCCGGAGATCGAAGTGGTGGATTTACCTATCCGGGGATGGTGTTTCCACTCAATCAGGGGTTCGTGCAGTGGGCTTATGAGACCAGTAAGGACGTGGAACTCATGGATCACCCAGAGGTGGAAAAGGTACGAACGCTATATCAAGACATGCCAGTAGCCGCAGGCAAACCCACGGTCATCATGGGCGAAAGCTTAGGTGCCAATGCTTATTGGCACGGCAAAGTTCTGACTCAGTGGGCCAATGATTGGGTGAAACTCTATACCAATGGCGAAGGTAACTTTGTAATGACTAACATAGAGGACAACGGCACTCTACGTGCGCTTACTCGCCTAGCAAAACTTGGCAAGGTAGATCGAGAACGTGTATTGGTGTTGCGAGTGGCCAGCAACTTTTCTCATCAACCCACCAAAGAAGATGCAGTATGGAGTCTTACGGCAGATTACCCAGCCAATGGGTTGTCAGCTATGGAAAATATTTACCGTGTGGCCTCCCCGGTAGTGCACAAACTCATTGCTGAGTGGCCACAGTTTGCGGATCGAATACCCGTCGCCTATCCCGCCGAACCCTTCGACTGATTGCTTATCGCTTGCACGACGATGGCAGAAACTTTGGTGTAATGTCCGTTCTGTTTTCCCCAAGAGCCGTCATGCCTGGCGGCGGGTCTCGATAACCACAACTCCATGAGTAAGGGCTCTCGGGGCTACCATCCACCATGCTTGGACGTATAGACAACACCTTGTCCATCATCAACTGATTAACTTGGTGGCCAAACGTGATGTGCATCGACCCGTTTTCGATGTCGATTCGCTTTACGTAATGACCCATGAGGTGCTCGGGTTTCGGGAGACTAGCCGCCTCATTGTTAGCGGGAAAACGTCCGTTAAATTTGTGGTAGTCCTTGAGGCTTAGTTTCAGCTCGCTGGTGATAGAAAAGGCCTCTACTACCTGCGCACGTATTGTGAAGTCGTGATAACTCGGGATAGCGATAGCAGCCAAAATGCCAATGATGGCCACTACAATCATTAACTCAATAAGAGTAAACCCCTTGCCCAACATAAAATACTCCTTAAACCACTGAACCCATCTTAAAAATGGGTAGATACATCGCGATAATTAAAGCTCCAAGCACAGTCGACAGAAGTGACTTCATTAAGACCGACAGTCGATCTCGCGCTCTAATCATGGCGTTGGTTTGCACGCCTAGTTGCAGCTCGCACTGGTGCTCTAACTCACTGTGAATGTTGCCAAGCGAATCGCTCGCGAACACTTCTCGTGGCACCGTCACACCCGTCATCTTTGCCGAGCTTTCTAACGCGACGTTGTTATCGACACCTGATCCTATGAGTATTCTGGCAACGTTTAGCTGCATGCCCTGGTTATATGTTCTTGCTAGATGGCCCAAAATGGGAAATTGAAACAGCCAGGTTGGCAAGGGTCGAAACTGCGACAAGCGACGTCTCATGACTAACATACAAAAAACGAAGAATAGTATGGATACAAGAACTACAACCCCCAGAATTAACACGCCGATATCGGAAAATCCTAGAACTACTCGGGTGAACTCAGGTAACTCGCCGCCGAGAGTACTGTAAAAATCGTCGAACCCTGGTAACACGAAGACTTTATAGATTGAGACAACCATTGTGGCCACTAACATAACAACCAAGCCATAAAACACCATGCCCTGGAGCCCACTCCAATAACTGCGGAGTAAGGGTGTCAGACCACGAAAATAAGCTTCAAACAGTACAATCAATTTTGGCACTGAACCAGCCGATGACCGCGCGACCTGGGTCAGTTTTTCTAAAAGGTCATTGTTTCGCCAGCGACTGGTTGGCGCATCTGACCCCCGAATGAGAGCCTCAAGCTGATCGATGTCACTGCTGTACGTTGAATCTAGCTTGGACCGTAGCTCGCGTAAGGCACTGTCTGTTTGGTGCCCGGATTCCACCAAGAAACTCAATTGACGGCTAACAAACTCGTAAGTACTCGGCAACCTGTTCTTAATCATATTTACTTTTTGCAGTAATTTGGGAGGTTTTGTGGGGCGATATTTGTTTCATTCACGCCATGCACCCTGTAGCCACCCCGGGGCAACCGGTTTCCACATAACCAAACCACCGGAGAACCACTTACCCCAGGTAAGGTCGCTGGGCGAATACTCAGAACACTTCCCTGTTCGACTCCCGCGGGGAGCTGATTGAATATGACATTGAAGCCAGTTCCCTTAGCGGCAACTACACTATTAACGTACCGCCCTGATCCGCGGTTGGATGTAACCAACGGTTTCCACTCGCCAGTCTCCGCGTAACCCATCAGCAACTGTTCCCGATACGAAACGCCGAGAAACAGGGCTTCCGTCACCGCTGCTCGATTCAAATGAGAAGGCAATTCGGAAAGTGACAAATAAATCAGAATTCCAAACACACCTGTCACCACGGCAATCTCAAATAGCTCTTGAAAGGCTAGACGGTGATCTGCGGCGGCAAGTGTTTGGTGCTGTTTACTACAAGTTTGCGAACAGTCCATTCCAATGTGCTGTTTCGACGGCCTCACTCCACTGGCATTCGCTGTTAGCCTATCCTATCGCTTGTCGTAAGTCATGCCACAAGTCTTCGACTTTTTCTATGCCGACACTTAAGCGGAGCAATGAGGGGGGCAAATGTTCTTGGCCAGGTGTCTTCGCGCGTCGTTCCATGGTGGACTCTACACCCCCCAAGCTGGACGCATGAGTAATGAGTTCGGTGCTGACACACACTTTATCCGCGTGATCCGCGCCTCCTTCAACATCAAAAGAAAGCATGGCGCCGAACCCTTGCATTTGTTGTCTGGCGATCTCGTGAGTCGGATGTGACAAGAGGCCAGGATAACGAACTTGCGTTACTCGCGGGTGTTGCTGTAACCGTTGGGCAAGCTCCATCGCATTCTCCTGGGCACGCTCCAGTCTCAAAGCGAGTGTTCGCACACCGCGAGTCGCGAGATAGGCTTCCAATGCACCTGGCGTAGCACCGGTGAGGACTCTGGAGTCACGAAGTTTTTGATAGTGTTCTTCAGATCGAGCGATGGTCACACCACCGAGTAGATCGGAATGACCACCAACAAATTTGGTCACCGAGTGCATAGAGAAATCTGCCCCGAGAGACAACGGTTGCTGGTTAATCGAAGTTGCGAAGGTATTGTCAACACAGACAATGCCACCCGGCTTTCTGCGCGCATTGCAGATTTTCGCAACGTCACAACAAATCAACAACGGATTGCTGGGTGTCTCCAACCACAATAAGTCGCACTGTAGGGCAAGTTCTAACCAGAGCTCTGTGTTTTCAGGCTCTACACGATGCATGGTCATTAGACCTCTGTGCGCACGAGCCTGGGCTAAACCCACGACACCCTGATAACAGTCTGTGGGGATGGCAACGTGGGCGCCCGCGGGCAAAAGTTCGAAAACAGCGGCCGCAGCAGCCATACCGGATGCAAACGTCAAAGCATGACCATCTTCAAGTCTTCCGAGTATGTGCTCCAAGCTTCTCCAGGTAGGCGTGCCATTGTCCCTGGCGTACTCATCTTCGCCACCCAATACAAAATTGGACGCAGGCACAATAGGTTGATTCAGGGGCTCCCCTGGGTTTTTCGGTCTTCCAGATGCCACAACCAAAGATGAATGGTGTAAATCACGGTTTTTGTTCTTCATGGCTCGATTTTAGACTGCCCATTGACACCTTGGAAAGACGCTGGCCTGCTCAATCCGAGGAAAAGGGGTAGGGTAATTGGGTGCAGTGCTGGTTAGGATAGAGCGATGACAAAGTCTCGCACTCGGGGGCGCCCTCGACATGATGACATTTTAACGCCTGCAGAATGGCGCATTGTTCACGCCACCCAACATGGTTTGACCAATCGTGAAATTGCCCGACGTTGCAACATCAGCGTGGATGCGGTGAAGTTCCATGTAGCCAATATCACAAGCAAACTAGACCTAAGTAACAAAAAAGCCATAAGAGAATGGTTTCGAATACCAAAAACTGCCGCGCTCAACCAAACGGAGCCTAATATGGAAGCACTTAGTCTCGGACCCATAGGACAGATTTCAAGAACCGTGTCGGACATCAAGGTAGCTGAGGATTGGTATAGCAATACCCTGGGTCTCACTCATTTGTATACATTTGGAACACTGGCATTTTTTGACTGCGCAGGCACAAGGCTGTTTCTTAGCGAGGATGAAAACGGTGCTGGAACAGAATCGGTAATCTACCTCAGCGTACCCGACATACAAATGGCCAAACTGGAATTAGCCAACCGAGGAATAGAGTTTGTCAGTGAGCCCCACCTTATTCATACTCATGAAGATGGCACCGAAGAGTGGATGGCCTTTTTCAATGATCCGGATGGTCGACCACTGGGAATCATGTCTCAAGTTCAACCATTAGGTAGCAAAAACGAATGAAACTAAGTGGCAAAAGAGCGCTGATCACCGGTAGTTCCAGCGGTATCGGTCGAGGTATCGCTGTGACCTTCGCACAACACGGCGCGAGTGTTGTTGTTAATCATCCACCCATTGAGCGCCAAGCCGAAAAAGCTCATTCATTGGTGGATGAAATCGCTAGTGGGGGCGGCAACGCTCTCGCGATACAAGGCGACGTTTCCAAGGAAAGCGAGGTCAAAGACTTAATCTCACAGGCAAATGAGTTTCTCGGTGGCATCGATATCCTAATCAATAACGCCGGCATCGCCAGTATTTCAATGATTGAGGATTTGTCGTCAGACCTGTGGGACAAGACGCTAGGTGTACATTTGAGGGGCACCTTTTTAATGACCAAGTACGTCTTGCCGCAGATGTATGCCCAAGACTATGGCAAGATCATCAATACCGCTTCACAACTGGCCTATTCTGGCGCACCCGGCTTATGCCACTACACCGCAGCCAAGGGTGCCATTGTTTCCCTAACACGTTCTTTGGCTTTGGAGATTGGAGAACGCAACATTAACGTAAACTGTGTGGCACCTGGTGCGACTCACACGCCTATGGTCGAGGGGTTGCCGGAGGAAGTGCTAGATGCTGTTCGGCAAAACATTCCTAAAAAACGCATTGCAACAGTAGAGGACATCGTGCCCAGTTACGTCTTCTTAGCGTCCGACGAATCCAGTCACTACCAAGGTCAGTGTTTGAGCCCCAACGGAGGAGACGTTTTCTTATAGCAGTTCATTTCCACTTTGATTTATCAGCTAGGTATTGCTTGGCATCCTGAAGGTCTGATGGCAGATAACCTGAAAACAAGTTTGGGCCATAGGGATTGTCATACTGATCAAAGACTTCCCGATAGAGTTCCATATGAACAATGGGCTGTCGGTTTCTTTGTCTAAAGCTGGCAATGGGAATTCTCGCCCTTACCAGTGTTTCGAATTTCGTGTCAGCCTCAGCCACAACCTCTCCCCTTGGACCGTACACGGCGGTACCACCGGAACCCGCATCATCAAAGAAGTTTGGATTATCGGGAGAAACTGCATTGTTGCAGATAGCCGTATAGACACCGTTGTAAAGAGAAGTCGCTTGCATGTCTAATGGGGTAAAGCCCCCCGTGGCGGTTCGCAGAAAAATTTCTGCGCCCTTCATGGCCATTGCCCGAAATAACTCAGGCTCTCTTTGGATAGATGACGTCGCGATGTTGCCAAAAGCAGTGCGTGTCACTGGCAGGATCGCATCTTCACCATACATTTCAACGTACTCATCCAATACGTCATAGATGGTTGTGGTGAACAATTCAAAACCAGGAAAGACACCTTTGATATTTCTTGCCTTCCAATGCTTGTCAACAATTTCTCCGTCAGGACCTATCATGGTAGTAACAGACAGAATGTGATTCGGCCAATCTGGATCGTTAACATACGATCCGAACACGATCATACAGTTGTGTTGTTTCGCCTTGGCTGCAACCTGCTCGCTTTCAGGACCTGGGATCTCCAGGGCGAACTTTACAATCTCTTTGCGGGTCCATGTGTCCCAACCGGTGATGGGAAACTCATGAAAAAACAAAATATCGGGCCCAACACCAAAATGAAAGGCCTTATCAATTGCACTTAGCATCTCATCTAAGTTCGCTTTCAGATCCTTTTTCCACTGAGTCACTCTAAGAGCCCGTACGGGTGTTTGTACAACACCCAGGGTAACGTTTGGCTTAGCCAATTCCACCGTAGAGTAAGTGCCGTCGGACTGCATATCGTGAGGCGCCTTCTTGCCCTTGATCGCGCCTTCTGCAACCCCTGAAGCAAAAGAACCCGTACCAGCGACCAATCCCCCCAAAGCCGCAGTCTTGAGAAAGTCTCTTCTATTTTGTGTCATATTTTTCTCACCGTGTTCTTGATGATT
>JBCCFQ010000196.1:0-6674 GCA_039029655.1 Pseudomonadota bacterium
AATATATATATATATTTTATGTCGAATGTCAAATAAAGGTCGAGGCCACCGTGTCATCGAACTGTGCCGCTGGAATCTGGCTACTACGGTAACGAGACAGCGCACGCGAACCGACGCCAATGGTCAAGCTTACGAGAGAAAAATTCCCGCAGGCTGGCATCGATCTCTTTGCACCGACTGTTGGCTGAGCTTATAACCACACCCATATCATCGACGAACTAGGAGAGCCCATGAAATATGCGACATTTGCAGTCGGTGGTCGAACATCGTTTGGCATCGTCAAAGGCCAAGGGATTGTTGAATTAGGCAACAAGTTGTCGGCGGGTTCGCTTAAAGAACTGATCGCCTCTGGCTACAGGGGTGTTGAAGCCTATTTGGATAGCGCTCCTGACTTCTCCATGGAAGAGATCGTTTTGCTACCGCCAATTCCTGATGCCGGGGCCATGTGGTGCGCAGGCATCAACACCCACTCACATTTTGCGGAAGCTGCAGAACGGATGGGCATCCAAGAGTTGCCGAAGTACCCGATGTTTTTCTTGCGCGCGAACAACACTTTGGTTGGCAGTGGTTCGCCGATTGAGAAACCGAATCTTGAACCTAACTTCGACTATGAGGGAGAAATCGCCGTCATCATTGGTGAGCGCTGTCGTAATGTCTCTGTTGAAGATGCATCGAAACATATCGCGGGCTATAGCTGCTTCAACGATGGGTCAGCGCGCCAATACCAAATACGCGGTTATCAAGTGACTACGGGGAAGAATGCATACCACAGCGCTGGGTTTGGGCCGTGGATGGTGACGGCGGACGAAGTCGAGATGAACAGTCTGGTGTTGCAAACCCGTGTGAATGGTGAGATTCGACAAAACATGGACCTTGGTGACTTAATCTTCTCGTTTGCAGAACTCATCTCGCATATTTCTGAAGTTACATGGCTTGAGCCAGGTGATGTCCTGGTTACGGGGTCAGCGGAAGGGGCGGGCGCGCTTAGAAATCCTCAGGTTTTCCTCGTCGAAGGAGACGTGGTGGAAATCGAAGTTGCAGGTATTGGTACGTTGATCAACGCTGTCCAAGAGCAGCGTCTTTAGTCGGGCTGCCTGGTGTGAACGCCTGACGACACAGTTACACAGCTCAGCCGCTAAGCAGACGTTTATAGTCAGTTGATCAAACACAAATCCCAGCCAGTTTCGGCAACCGGCAGCTTCGTGTTGGAGCTGGGTGACCTGCCAATTGTCATAAGGTGGCGTAGTACAGCTCCGCATCCAGCGACACACGACCATCGGTCAATCGTCAATTTGGCGACGAATTCAACCGCACAGGCACTTTCGTCTGGCATAGAAATTAGATCTGTTAAATATGTTTGCTAACAAATATAAAAAGGTTATGATTTGTCGATTGACATGTTTATATCAGTGATTGGGGACACTGGGCATGTGCAGGGGAGGCAAAACGGGGCATTGATCTGATGAGTGCGGCCTGCGCTATGGTGCCGGTTTCCTTGAACGCGGTGAACTGGGTAGCTGATCAGGGTCTCGCCCCAACTTCCTTGTGATCGGCAGGTGTTGTGTGTTGGTCCGATTTAGGCGTTCCAGGCGGTGAAACACGAATGCCAACGTTGGATGCGCTTTCCCGATCGGGTAATTTGGTGACGAAATTCTACAAGGTCCACCTGTGCGCTCACTTGTGCGATGTTGATGAGGGGTTAGATAGCCACCGTGCAGGTCTCGACATGCAGGAGGCATCGCGAAATACAAGGGAAAGCTAGATGGAAGCAACGCAAAAAAGTAGGCGGAAACGAAAAACCCAAGAACGCACTGAAATCACAAAAGACAAGCTCATTAAAGTGGCGTTGAGAGAGTTCTCAGAAAGGGGGTTTGATGCGGCCACCGTTCGAGAGATCGAGGTACTTGCGGGGGTGCAAAGAAACCTGGTCAGTTACCACTTTGGCAACAAAGACGATCTCTGGAAAGCCGCCGCGACGGAAGTCATTTCTAAGCTTGAAGGCTTCACTTCTGAACGCGCTGAGCTCATTAGAGACTTGCCGCCTCGGGAACGCATCGCGTACAGCGTGCGCAGCTATGTACGGTTTGCTGCCAAGCATCCGGAACTCAATCGGTTGATGGTCCATGAAGGTAAGCAAAAGACCTGGCGCCTCGAGTGGATCACCAGTGAGTTTCTAAAACCCGCAATGGAGAACTTTCGCGAGTTTGTTAAGGCTGACTTAGATCTCACAGACGATGAGTTCGTGCATTGGTATTACCTGTTTGTCAGTAGTGGCATGGTGTTCACCATGGAGCCGGAGGCCGAGATCTTGTTCGGTGTGAATGTAAATTCGGATGAGTTTACATCTCGTCATGCCGACATGATGGTCGAGTTTTTGATGTCGAGATTGGCGAAGTAAACATGCGTTCCGAGTGTTTGCTGCTAAACCTCGTGCGTTTATCCCATTTGTTTGGTGGCGCGTTTTCTGGCGCGGGAGAGCTGCTGGGTCTGATCGTGACGATCAGGATAGATGATGGCTTCGGCTGAAGCATTGTTAGATTGTGGGCAATCCTGTTTTGGCGAGCGCGTGTCGGTTTGGTTGGATGCGGCACTGCCATTCACCGCGGGAGGCATAATGTGCAAACCAACGCTACTCCACGCCATAGCAGCACGAGTAGTAGTCATCCTTTGAAGTGATCCGGTTCAGCTCGAATTATGTGCTATTCATGATCCCGCTCGTGGCAAGCCAGTGACATCGGCAAGGCGCAAAACGCAAGACTTGTTGGGTCAATCCACTCAGGCCGATGAACTTGAATAACCAGATTGAGGAGGGATGTATGACTCAACAAACTGAAACGACCACGGTGCTGGTGGTGGGCGGTGGCCCGACTGGGCTGCTCGCGTCCATTCTGTTGTCTAAGTGTGAAATCTCCCATGTCCTGGTAGAACGAAGAAACACCACACTAAACGCCCCGGCCGCCCATGTCGTAAGTACGCGTACGATGGAAGTTTACAAGCAAGCCGGAATTCCCGTTGATGAGCTCTATGCGCTCAACTCGCATCCAACTGCACGATGCGTGAGTTGGAAATCTCGGTTAGAGGACTCCTCTTTAGGTGTATTCGACATGGCCAGCAACCTGGGAACGATGCCAGCGCGACAACAGGTTTCATCAGAGCATTCGACAAACATTTCGCAGCATTTGCTTGAAGCCTATTTAAAGACCTATGCAGAAAGATCCTCGTTCGCGGATATTCGGTATGGTGTGACTTGGCAAGGATTTGTCGATGGCGATCGGCAACGCAGCCAGATCAAGTCCGAGGTTCAAACCGCTGAGATCGAGTACGCCTATATGTTGGGTGCGGATGGTGCGGCGAGCTCCGTAGCCCGAGCATTGGATATTAAAAAGGTGGGACCTGACGCTATCGCTACGTTTCTAAATCTCACCTGCGAAGTAGACGTCTCTCAAGCCTCGGGAGAATCGGACTCGCTTCTTTATTGGTTATTGGATCCCGATGTCATGGGTACCATGATTGTGCATGATCCCAGAAAACTATGCGTCTACATGCGCCCGTTATCCGTCCCGTATGAGTCGATTGACGACTATGACGACGCGCGCTGCGATGTACTCATCAAGACCATTTTTGGCGATCAGCCCTACCGCATTCGTCACAAAGGCTTGTGGAAAATGACCGCCCAGGTGGCCGATCGGTTTAGAGAGGGGCCCGTATTTCTGGTCGGTGACTCAATCCACCGCTTTCCTCCCACGGGCGGGCTCGGACTGAATACCGGAGTTGGGGATGTCCACAATTTGATTTGGAAGATAGCGGCCGCTTTGAAAGGGAATCTGTCAGAAGACGACGCTGCAACGCTATTGGATAGCTACGAGCTGGAACGTCGACCCGTTGCCCAAGCCAACTGTGACGTGAGCAAAGAGAACAATGAGAAGATGACCGAGATTCTTCATGCCCTAGGACTAGATCCTTCCAAAGCAGGGATACTGCCCAAGGTCATGAATTCGGGATTCGTCAAAGCGTTGCCGCAAGGCATTCAATCGATGATTCGAAATGCGCTGACAAAACCCCTGCGCAAGAAACTGAGAGATGCACAAGCGCCAGACTCGCAAGGCGAAGCCATTCGAGCGCGTGTGGCGGCCGCCATCGCCAATCAGAAGGAACATTTTGGTTCCATCGGGTTGGATTTAGGCTATGTCTATCGCCAAGGGTGTGCAGTGACGGATGACGCAGCGAATACTCCAGGTAGCGCGGTGACCACGTATGTCGAATGTGTGTCGTCCGGAGCTCGATTCCCAGATCGCGCGATCAGCTACGCGGCGAGACCTGAGAGGTTGCACGACCTGTTGGAGTACACAGGCTTCACGCTTCTAAAGTTGAACGCCAACGATCCAGATCCGACGCAAACGTTTGGACTGCCAATGACCGTACACGACCTTTCAAATACGCAGTCCGCGGACAATCAGTCCCTCGTCGATAGTCTAGGAGTCGAAGCGGTCAGTTGGGTCTTGGTGCGACCAGATGGACACACTATGGCGCTCGGATAGTCACCGCATAGTCGCGCAAGCGAGACAAGATCTCGCAGCTGTCATCGAAACGGATGCATCGCTAACCGCCCTCGTTTTTGGCCCACACACGATGGAGAGCTAACCCTGAGCGAGCCATGAGATTAGGGGGATAGGTGCCGAGATTATTCTGGCTGGCATCGTAGCGTTTCTCGGCATATTTGTGCCGCGATTCAAAGTCACTGCGTTGGTTGTGATGTCCGTTATTTTTGGCGGCGTGGTCCGTGGAAGATGCTTCAGCTTGGCCATCGATGGCATCCCATACGAGAACATATTTAAAGCCCTGCACCACCAAGCAATATTTGCGGTGCTGAACGTATTTTGCCTGACTTATATTTTGCGAAAAGAACGCAAGTCAGCCGATTTCGGATCAGCTCTAGCCAATCAATATTGCAACTGTTAACGCACTGTACAGTCGTCGCAAAGAGCCCAAACGCTTCTGTGTTATGGCGGAGTTAACAGGTATATCCGCTAAGTTAGTGATGAGCGCCTAGTTTTTGTGAGACGGTTCCAGGACCGAACGAGGCCATTGCAGATTTGGCGAGTAAAGTATGGGCGCTAAGAAATGTTCAGGTCGATGGCGGGTTAAGGCTTGCGCGAAACGAACGGACAAAAACCTGTGTCGCCTGATCCGAGCTGAGGTTGCCATATTGGATGAGTGTCCATGCCGCGTTTAGAAGTGCGTCATAAGACGCAACAATCCAGTCAGTCGGGAGTGACTTAGATATCTCGCCCGATTTTTTGCCTTGTCTGACGTAGCGGTGGAGTTCGTCAAGTTGTCTTTGATAGGCGCGGTTTATCTTCTCGTCGTCGGTGCGGACGCTATTCAAATTCATCAAGAATCGAAAACGCTCTGCCATGGGCACAATGACCTTTATGGATTCGATGATGGCGTCGACACCGGTGAGGCCTTGGTCTTTGATGGGGACTAGTGCCTCGTCTGTCTCTTCGAGACAAAGAACTGTAAGCGCTTTGATCAGTTCCTCCCGGGTCTCGAAGTGGCGATAGAGGGTCGCACGTCCGACGCCAGCAGCCAGGGCAATTTCTGACATGCCCGCGTCCGGATTTGAGAGGAGCAGTTGGATGCTGGTCTCAACGATGGCCTTTCTCGACTTAAGGTATCGGGCGTCGGACTTGTTCATGCGCCTTTTTCCACGACCTCAGATTTACTGATGACGATCTTACCCGGTTCCCAGCCAGGGGGCTTGAAAAGGTAGCCAAAGAATTCCCCAATGGAGCGAGATTTTCTTACTTCGGACCAAAGCCGCGGGAAGCCGTGAAAAAACACAACCAACGGATTTACCGAATTCAATGGCTTCGTAATTCCGTACACTACTTTTTCCTCCTCCGGTTCGAACGTGCCGAACATCTTGTCCCAGACGATAAAAATGCCTGCGTAGTTCTTGTCGCAGTACTGCGAATTGGAACCATGATGAACACGGTGGTGTGAGGGTGTGTTGAATATGTTCTCTATCCAGCGATGGAGCTTTGGGATCGCCTCGGTGTGAAGAATTGCCTGATAAGCCTGAACGAGGATTTCAGCGCCAAGAACGAGCAATGGGTGAAATCCCATTAGCACCAGCGGAAAGTGGCCCTGCTCTTCCCAGCGGGAGCCGCTTACACTCAATGTACCGCCCGTCATATTGAGCGTCGCACCATTCTCAATGACGACTTCGCGTGCTACCATCGAGCCGCTGCTGATTGTTGGGTAGTTGCCTAAACCGTTCGGAATGACCACATCATCTATGCCCAACGGGACACGATTCACGGTGGTAGTGGACCCACCAACCGCATTAGCAGCACCTTGAATGATTTCCCAGTTTGCTGCATCGTTCCAATTGGTACCGTTTGCACCTGTCCACGTAATTTGGCTGATGCGGAACTGTGAGTTGCTGGCAGCATTACTGTTAAGTATTGACGTGTTGTTCGCTGCGCATGTTTGTGGCTCAGGGGAGGTTGAGCCTACTGTACAGTTTGAAGGACCAGTCGAACTAATCCCCATTGGGTCGCCACCATACGTATTGTTCGGGTTTGAAAAGTACTGCAGGCGAGTGCAGCCGGTGCCCGCAGCAGAGCAACGATTATTGTAAGCCATCACGGTTCGCCAGCTGTCCTGAT
>JBCCFQ010000197.1:0-6659 GCA_039029655.1 Pseudomonadota bacterium
AACAAAATCGTCCGATGGATCGTTGGGCGTACCGTTGTTGTTCGCGGCTGCTGCACCGTTCCCCGGCGTACCAACGGAAACCAAACTTAAAGGCAAACCATTGGGGTCTGAGTCATTGAGCAAAACATCGATGTTACTCGTGATGCCAGGTGCAACATTGGCCACGTCCGGTAAAGCGATCGGCATGGGTGAAGCGATGATATTTACGGTCCCCGTGGCAGTGCCTCCTCTGCCGTCACTGATGGAATAGCTAAAGGTATCGGCACCAAGAAAACTTGCGTTCGGTGTGTACACCACAACGTCGTCAGTGCTCACCCCTGGCGTGCCGTTATCATCCAGAACCGATCCGCCATTGCTTGGTGAAGTCACGCTGGTGACTGTAAGCTCATCTTGGTCCGGATCCGTATCGTTACTCAAAACGGCAATCACTAGGGGCAGCCCATTTTGAGTCGCACTGTCTGTTTGGGCACTGGGTGCACCGTTGTCCGGTGGGTTATTACCCGTCGATCCGCTACCTCCTGACCCACCACCACAGGCCTGAAGCAAAACCATTGCTAGGCACAACAGACAGTAAGAAAACGTTTTGTTTGCGGAGGTTTTGATGGGCACCGTATCCGTTTCGGTTTAGGGTCTTATGACCGATATGGAATTATATCGGTTATGTAAAATTTCCCGTCGTGACGGGTATCACACACATAAGACTTTTTCGGCGAAAACCCTAGGTTTCTTTAGCCCGAAATGGTGCCTCTAACAAGTGATTTACGGGTTACCGTCGGTGGCTTGAAAAACGGCAGTGCCCGAGACATCGACTCCTGCGTCATCAGACAAGGAATAGCCCAGTCCGGCCCCATCCACGGTGCCGTTTTCATCACCGGTGAAAAATCCGGCCAAAGAACCCGTACCTTGACGTTCACCGGTGGCGTCTTGAATGGTTACGGTGTCGAAGTCACCGCTGAATTCAGCAGCATTTCCGTCTAAGGCGACGTCTTGGGCTGCGCCATCCCAGTTCTCATTGGCAATGGTCAGGGAAACATCCGCGTCCACGGTTTGATTGGTGAAGTCGGCAGATAAGTTCGCAGACCCCAATACACCTACGTTGCCGCGATTATCCGTGGGATTGGTATTACCCACTAAGGAAAAGGCAGCGGTACCGCTACTGGGTAACGTGGGTCGTCGTTGATTAACATCACCCACCACCCAATGAACGCTCCGATCGGATAAATCTAGGGCTTGTTGCGAACCGTCAGCAAAAACAATCTGCGCCGAACCATCGGCCCAACGACCCCAACGCAACCCAGTGGTGGGGTCTGCGCCAAGATTGATGTTCTGTGCTGTGTTAATAGAGATGTTTGCGTCTGTTCCATTGACTGTCGTGGCTAAGCCAGTGACGTTACCATTGGAATCAACAAACAATTCCGCTTGTTCGCCTGTGGCGGAATCTGCAAAACCCGCGACACTCACAGACTGATTGGCGGCAACGGCGATGCTACCGCTGACAGGGTCACCGCCACCGGTTAAATCCACACCCTCTTCTGTGGTGGTTGCCACGGTTGGGGCTGGCGCATCGTCACTTGCGTCATCGCTCGAGGTTGCGCCCTGGTTTCCACCACTTTGAGTCGCCGCTGCAACGGTAACTTTGCTTTGTACCGGTGGCGTTAGTGCGTCTTTTACAAATCCTGATCCACCGGCATCAATATCCAATGCGCCGGCCGCGTTGCTTAGAGTTACGCCACCTTGTAACACACTCAATGATAAACCATCGGGTAAATTACCATCGCAGTCGGCAGCACAAAACTGAGCAGAATAGTCCGTTCCACGAATACCAATAGTGGCAACTGGTGTACGCACTCGGTACGCCGACTTATCTGTCCTTCCCACCGCGCCGGTAATAGACCGAAAACCGCCTTTCAACAAAACAAAAAAGCTCTTGGATTCTTCTGCCGGTTGAGTGGCCGGAGCACCGGTTTGGGGTGTATATGCGAACGCTTCAATCTCGAAATCGGTATTGGGTTTCAGTGCCAGCAGACCACCGTCACGCATCTTAAGCTGGACCCTGCCATTCACAGAGGTGCTAACAGTGTCCCCGGTCTCTACCGACATACCCTTAGCAAGTTTGATTCGTTGGCCATCTTGGGTAACCCGATACGCCGTGCCGTAAACGAATGTGACATCGGCCGCATTAGCAAAAACGCTCGCTGGGGCGAAACACAAACCCAACAACAACACGCCAACTATTCGTTGCAACCAAACCATAAAACCAACCTTTTGCTTAATTTAGACACGCGCACGGATCGCAGCGTCTAACTTACGGCCCAAAGCCGCGAGAGGCTGTGAAAACAGTCACAAAAACTCTTTGTTTTTTCGAGGCTTGTGACCGGGTTCACGTAAAAACACCCGCTACCAGAGGCGGGTTGCCGTGATCTGGGTCTCCACGCGATCGTAGTCAAAAACGGACACGTCCGTGTCGTTTTCCTGATAGCGCCACAGATGGTCCAGAGTCCAATGATCATTCAGACGCCAGGAAACCCGGGTCCCAAACTGAACTAGAGTGTCTTCTCTGGGTGAACTGAATTGCTCGGGAAAAAACACCGCATCGAAATCGGATTGCAATAGGCTACCGTAGGCTTCAGCCCGGACCTTAGGCGTGAACTGCAAACCGCCGCCCATTCGAAATCCATAAAAGTCTCTGTCGTATCGCGAACCTTCTTGTGTGGCTTGGTCATTTCCATATAAAAGGACACCTGAGACGTTAGCTTTCAACCTGGAGGGAAAACGGTAGTTGAGAGTCGCGCCTGCCACATATTGATCAACGTCTCTCACTTCTTGATCATCACCAAACCTCACAAGACCAAAACGACCAAACCCTCCGAGACTGAATTGAGACGTGAGGTTAAAACTCCAACTGCCCACCAAGCCCAGACCTTGGCTATTCAAATCACCGGAAACGTTTTGGCGATAGGTTTGTAGCCCAATACTCTTGGTCTGAGTTTCACTACGCCAACGCATAGTGACGCCACCACGACCCGTGGTGGCATTGACAAATGACGCGTCAAAGTTAAAACGATGGGCAAGATCACCATAGGCGATCAGTTGCCGACCATTTTTTACCTGACCCAAATACTGCACGCCCCCGCCAAACTCACTAAAGCCTGACGCTGTCTCTCGGCTACTCTCCGATAGGGTGAATCCCAAAAAGTTGTTGAGGTCTGTGGCACTGTTGGCGTTACCGTCGAATCCCGCCGCTGAGCGTGCGTAGTAGCGCAGGGTTTTAGAACTGGACCCCCGGGACTTATTTTTATCCAGTTGAGCCAATGCCTGCGCAATTGCAGCTTGGGCCGCGGGTGGTGGATTCAGTCCTTGCAAATAGGATAGCTCGCGACGGGCGTCGGCTTCGGCACCCAGACCCATATAGATCTGCGCCAGCTCCATACGGGCACCGGCGAACTTGGGATCAATGGTAATCACCCGCTCCAAGGCAAACATGGCTTCCTCATGTCGACCCTGAGACCTCAGGGCCAAGGCCAACAAATAATCGTAATCCGGGTTACCCACGAAATCCGGATAGTCTTGTAACAGCGCGAGTGCACCCTGACCGTCTCCCTCGGTCAGACGAGTGTTCGCTTGGGCCACCACGTCGTCGAAACTCAAGTTGCCTTGGCTCTGTTCCGGCTCCACCCCAGGTTCCGCGACAGGTGGCGCTGGTTCTTCTTGAACCGTCGGCTGATCGCTGGAAGGCACTCGAATAAGAATTTCCACCCTACGATTGCGCTTTCGACCGGCAGCGGTGGCATTGTCAGCAATAGGATCGTCCGGCCCACGACCTTGAACAGACAATCTCGCCACAGACTCGTCAAACATGCCGCGCAAGTAATTAGCCACGGTGGTGGCTCTGGCTTCGGACAACGCATAGTTATCCGGGTACTCGTGGCGGTTTTGGGGGGCAATGGGAATACTGTCCGTATGGCCAACCACCGTGACAATCAAAGCACGTTCTGCTTTCCATTGGGCCACGATGTCATCCAGCTGCTGGCGCCCGGTGGCACTGAGTTCCGCTCGTCGGGTCTCGAATAACCCGCTAAGCAAATATTTTGCCTCCGGTTTTGCGTCAGATCCCCAACTGGCGCTGGTCATGAGCAAGCCGAGCATCGCAAATCCAAGGCCCAGCCATGACCTGATTGTGGGTGTTTTTACGCCTTCCTTAATCATGAGAATATGTTAACAAGAGAAACCTAGGTGATTGGCCCCTTTGACAATTTTTTCTCCAGATTTGTGATGAGAGTCACACCGAACCGACCCAGCTGAACGCACCATAATCCTATGAACTCAAAACTTCACTTAACCGTTGCAGCTGTTATCGAGCGAGATAAGCAATTCTTGATGGTTGAAGAGACCAGCTCAGGACGTTTGGTGTACAACCAACCGGCGGGCCACGTCGAAGCAGACGAGTCCTTGCTGGACGCTGTAGTGCGGGAAGTTCGTGAAGAGACGGCTTGGGGTTTCAAGCCGGAGTTTCTCATTGGTGTGTATTCATGGCGTCACCCCATCAAGGGAGACCGCATCATTCGATTTACCTATAGCGGTCACTGCTTCGACCACCAACCAAACCAGCCCTTGGACCAGGGTATCGAACAAGCCTTATGGCTCAGCCGTGACGAGATTCATGCAAAAGAGCACAAGCTTCGCTCACCCCTAGTTACGCGATGTCTGTCAGACTATCTTGTGAACAAGCGTTTTCCTCTGGACGTCGTACAAGACTTGGATATAGAAACGGCGTTGAGGTATGCGGTAGCGGTGTAATCGTTGACTAGTTTCTGGTTTCTAGTTTCAAGAAATTCCCGAGAAACCAACGCCCTAATCGACTCTCTCTTTTTACTGTAAACTTGCAACTTTGAACTATTGCAAGCTGTCCTAATACGACCTCACTAAGTAACCGGCGCACTGTCTATGTCCAGCAGCACAACCGTCATCGTCGGTATGTCCGGCGGTGTCGACTCCTCTGTCTCCGCCTATCTTTTGAAGGAAAGAGGCTTTGACGTGCAAGGCCTGTTCATGACCAACTGGGAGGAAGACGAGGACGACTATTGTACTGCTGCCGAGGACTTTCAAGATGCCCGTCAGGTCTGCGATGACTTGAATATCCCACTGCATAGAGTGAACTTTTCCGGGGAGTATCGTGACCGGGTGTTTCAGTACTTTCTCGATGAGTATCAAGCGGGTCGCACACCAAATCCCGATGTATTGTGTAATCGGGAAATCAAGTTTGGTGTTTTTTTTGAGTACGCCTGCCGATTAGGTGCCGACGTTATTGCTACCGGACACTACGCCCGAACTCGACACCACGAAGGGCAACATCAGTTACTCATGGGTAAAGACCCAGACAAAGACCAAAGTTACTTTTTACACTCAGTGCAAGAAAGTGCTTTAGCCAAAACACTCTTCCCCTTGGGCGATATGCATAAGTCAGAGGTACGGGATATTGCTCACCGCTACGGCTTAGTCACTCACAACAAAAAGGACAGCACGGGCATCTGCTTTATTGGTGAACGGGACTTTCGAAATTTTCTAAGCCAATACCTCCCAGGACAACCCGGCACCATCTACTCTCTGGACGGCGATCCCCTTGGCGATCATCAGGGTGCCATGTACTACACCATCGGCCAACGCCAAGGCCTGGGCATTGGCGGCAATGCCAAATATGGGGACGAGCCGTGGTACGTGGTTGAAAAGGACGTGGCCAAAAACCGGCTCATCGTGGCTCAAGGGAACGATCACCCACGCCTGTTTTCCAGGGGATTGATGGCCGAACAGATACATTGGATCAATGGGAAATCATTAGAAAAAACAGTCAGTTGTGCAGCCAAGACTCGCTACAGGCAAAGTAACCAAGACTGCACTGTGGCGCTCTTAGAGGAGGCGAACCTAAAGGTAAGCTTTGATCAGCCCCAACGTGCCGTGACCCCCGGCCAATACGTGGCGCTTTATCGTGATGACGTCTGTTTAGGCGGTGGCGTCATCGCGTCTACATTTTCCTAACTTATAGTCGATATCAATAGAGCGGAGCCGCGCGGGGTGGGTTTTGCTCTATAATTGGAGCGCTTTAGTGCACTGAGTTTTGCTTCACTACCACAACAAAAAGCCGGAGGAATCATGGCGGATACATTCAACGCTAAGTCGACCTTAGAAGTTGGCGGTACGGACTACGACATTTACAGACTGGATGCTGTGCCAGGGATTGATTTGAACCGTCTGCCCTACTCCTTGAAAATACTTTTGGAGAACTTGCTGCGACACGAGGATGGCGTGGACATCACCGTCGACGACATTCAAGCGTTGGCCAATTGGGACGCCAAAGCGGCGCCCAGCCAAGAAATTGCCTTCACGCCGGCTCGGGTAATTTTGCAGGATTTCACCGGTGTACCCGCTGTCGTGGACTTAGCCGCCATGCGAGACGCTATGGTCGCTTTGGGCGGCGACGCTGATCGGATCAATCCGTTGTCGCCTGTGGAATTGGTCATCGACCACTCCGTACAAGTCGACAGCTATGGCAACGCTAACTCACTAGCGCAGAACAACGCCATTGAATTCCAACGTAACAAAGAACGCTACCAGTTCCTTCGATGGGGCCAAGACGCCTTTGACAACTTCAAGGTCGTGCCGCC
>JBCCFQ010000198.1:0-6644 GCA_039029655.1 Pseudomonadota bacterium
ACAAAGGTTCCACTTCCGTGAACTTAACCCCAGACAGGGAGGTAATGGCTCGTATTTCGCCGTCCTCCAGAAATTGTCTCGCTGCGTTTTCCACCCGGACTGTCTGCGCGATGGTCTCTTCAATGGGTGTGTCTGCAGGCATATCGACATTGATATAAAAGATTCGAAATGGGTCAAAGGTAAAAAACTCTGTTTTTACTCTGTCCGTCGCCACTAGAAAAATCGCCATAGCAAAGCTAATTACGGCAGCAACCAAGAACGGCGCGGGTCGCCGCATGACCCAGCACAGTATCTTCACGTAGCGAATTCGCAGCTTGTGAGTCCATCTGTTGCGCCAATGTGTTGGGTCGGGTGCCGTTGGTTTTCGTCCGGAGACGCCGATAACGTGTGCGGGGAGTATCCAAAACGCTTCTACAAGGCTGACCAACAGTCCCACGGTGACCACAAAAGGAATCACGAACATGAACTTGCCGATGATCCCGGGCAATAGCATTAGAGGAAGAAAGGCCGCCATAGTGGTGGCGACAGCGGAGGTGACGGGGGCTGCGACCTCTCGCAAACCCTCGATTGCGGCGGTTACGCTATCAACGCCCTGGCGCAGGCGATAGTACACGGCTTCCACCACTACCACGGCATCATCCACTAACATCCCCAAGACTATGACAATGCCTAATAAAACCGCCGTGTTCAGTGTGTTACCGGTTAGATTTAGTAGCCAAAATGCCCCAGCGATGGAAAACGCAATACCCAGAGTGACCATCAGAGCAATGCGAAAACCCAAAAACAGCCAACACACCAATAGAACCAACAATAAGCCCAGCAAAGCATTGATCTGCATAACATCAAGAGCGTTTCGCGTCTGGATGGTCTGATCGTCGGCCAGATAAACGTCAATGCCAGAATCCGTCAAAACTTCTTGTTTAGCATCGATGTAGTCGTTCACACGTTGTATCAACTCCAACGTGTTGATGCTTGCCTGCTTGTTTATTGACAGGGATACGGCGTCTTGACCGTTAAACGATACCAAGTCATTCGGTTCCTCTCTCGCTCGTTCGACACTTGCAATATCACCCAAACGAATGGAATCGTAAGGGTTGCCGGAGGGAGCGACTCTGAATTCCGATAAGGACTCTACGTCAGCCGTCGCGCCGTCGATTTGAACAGACCACTTTTCCCGCCCAACTTCGGTCGTACCGGCAGAAATATCACGAAACGCTGAGCGCAAATTGTCGGCTATATCGATAGCGTTTAATCCTCGCGCGGCCAGGGCCTGAGGATCAAATTGCACATGTATTTCCGGTTCATGTAGCCCGAAGGCTAGGACTTGATCGACACCTTCCAAACGTTCCAAATCAAGCCTTACGCCGCGGGCTTGTTGGCGGAGTTCTTCATCATTGGCTTGCCCAGTGACCACCACAACTGCTGTGGGGAATCCAGAGGATGTGGTTATCTCCAAGATCATTGGATCCTCTGCTTCTTCTGGCAATTCGGAGTTCGACTTATTCTGAACTTCTCTCCGAATATCAGCTACCCGTTTGTCAAATACACGCGGTGAAAGATCCCAGAAACGTACCAGGATATTCGATACACCTTCACGGGTTGTGCTGGACACGAATCGTATGTCCGGTACCGTTCGAATGGCATCTTCCAAGGGGCCAGTAACCAGTTCTTCCACATTGGCAGCGGAAGCGCCAGGGAGCACGGTGTTGATGTTAAGCCAGTTAAAGTTAATGTCGGGGTCTTGCTCTTTGGGCATCCTGTTGTAAGACAACAACCCCATGAGCAACACTACGGCGAACAGTATGTTCACCAAGGGGTGGTTGGTCAGTAGCTTCAACAATAACTTCATCTAGCGTTAACCGCGGCATCGCCGTCTTGCACCCGCTGCTGGCCTCGAACAATGATGAGCGTGTCATCGGGCAGGTTCACTGCGGCTGGCCGCCCTTCCTGGGCGCCGGGTAAATGATGAAAAACAGCTTTGCCATTTTCTAGGGTAAAAACGCCCAGCCGGTTGTCGCGTCTGACTATCATAGTGGTAGACACAACATTTTCTGGTCTATCCCACACCAGATATCCGGTGGAACCTGCCAACGGTTGCTCACCGATAAAATCAAATCGGGCGCTTTGTACTCGAGTGCGGTTGTTGACCACCTGGGCAATTTCTTTCAACTGAACGGGCCAGTGGCCGGATTCGTTTTGAAACGCGAGATTGAAACCACGACGCACGGATTCAACGTCACCGTTGCTGATTTGAGCCAACAGTCGAGGTCTGCCTATTTCAACGAGCGTCAGAAGGGGTGTACTCCGATTGGCAAAGGCACCAACTTGGGCGTCCCGTGTAAGAATCACTCCGTCAAACGGAGCCAGCACCCTGGTTTTGTTCAGTTCTCGCTTGGCAGAAGCAACAGATACCTGAACTACGCGACGATCCGCCAACAAAACTTCCAAGTCAGTTTCCCTTTCTAACAATTCATCCTCGGAGACAAACTGACTTTTTGCCAATTCACGTGCGCGCTTCAAGCGCACTTCGCCTCGTTGGATACGGGCTTGTTGAGCTGCCAAGTTGGCCTCTGCTTGTGCTAACTGCAGTTCCAGGTCTCTACTGTCTAATTCAACAAGTACCGTACCTTTTTTGACCGTATCGCTGACTTCGACGTTCACGGACGCCACTACCGCATCTACCTCTGCAGCGATAGCCGCCTCATTGCTGGAGATGACTTGGGCGGGTGCCTTGGCAGTCACGTTTTGCTTAATACCCACCAGTGGTTCAGCAACGACTCGAATCGCTTCTTGGGCTGATGCTCCCATTGTGAAAGCCAGCCAAAGTACAAAAAATATTGTTCTGTTAGCCACTCGAACCTCTCGAATAAACCAGTTTGGTGAAAACACTCAACAGTGGGGAGTTTTGGCGTGTGCCTTAAACTCCCTCTGGGAGTTGTACGTAGACACGCCGATTGTGCTTACCTTTTTTCTCAACTTTGCTCACAACTGCCTTCCCAATTTCAGCAGTATTTCTCACGTGAGTGCCACCACAGGGTTGCAAATCAATGCCTGGAATCCTTAACAGCCTGATTTCATCGGCATCCATAGGTGGTTTCACGGATAAGGTACGAATCAACTCAGGCTGAGCGGCCAATTCCGTACCGCTAATCCATTGGCATTCGAGGGCCGTGCTACTTTGGATGAGTTCGTTGAGTTTGGCCGTGGCCGTTTCCTTGTCGACGCCATCTTGCATATCAAAGTCTAGGCGGCTCTTGGTTTCGCTGATGTTGCCACCTGTTACTCCGTGAGGGATTACCGCGCCCAATAAATGCAAGCAGGTGTGCATGCGCATATGTTTATAGCGGCGTAGCCAATTCAGTTCCAGCTGCACCTTAGTACCCACAGATACGGTGGCACCCTCTTCAAGGTAATGAATGACCGCGCCACTGTCTCGATCTTTCCGCGTGTCAACGACTTGGTGGGACTCTCCAGTCTCCAATGTCATCGTTCCTGTATCGCCCGGCTGTCCACCACCCAACGGGTAAAAAATCGTTTGATCTAGCTGCACCTGATTGTCTTGTGCTTGGATCACCACGGCGGAGCATACCTTTTGATAAGCATCGTCCTGAAACAGGTATTTGGTCACAGCCAGTTGATTCCTGTTTTGAGGGACGCTTCCAAACTACGTCCTCCAGAATCTTCCACACTGGCCTCGGCAAGCCGCTTGAGATTCTTAAGGCCGCGCTCACAATCTTGAGCAAGGCGCTTTTTAAGGGCTAAGCCAAAATATCGGGCCAGCAGTCCATCACCTAAATCTGATTCATAGGCCCAGCTAAATTGGGTGGTGGTCGCGTCCGTAGCTTCTAGATCGTAGGTGGAATAGCCGTTGCCCTGGAGCCCGTACTGTAGTTCCACTTTAACGAAGTGATAAGGTGCGCTGTCCACGATTTGTTGGCTGCCACGACCTAACTCGGGCGTATTGCTTTCCCACTCAAAGCGGGCACCGATGCCTGTAGATCGTCCCAGGGTCTTGTACAGGGCATTAGGATCCAGTTCGTACCAGGGTGACCATTCGTTGTATTCGTCAAAGCTATTGACGATGTTGAATACCCGTTTAACTGGGGCCTGAATTTCGATGGTTCGACTGATCTTTATTTCCGTTGGCAACATGCTTCCCGCAACAAAAATGCCCATCATCAGTAGTGCGATGACTGCCAGTAATCCACTTAAGATCTTCATAGCTACCCCATACCTTGCTGCTTAAATCTTCGAGCCCAATCTACTTCGCGATGTACTTGCGTCCTGGTCGCGGACTGGGAATGATCCCACGGGCCGCCTCGAACTTAAATGGCAATGATTGCGTCTTGCCCCATGATGTGGGTCGATACACCGCGAAATGCAGGTGTGGTGTCGTGGTGTGCCCTGTATTTCCTGAATAACCAATCAGTTGGCCGCGTTCCACCACATCGCCCAGCGACACTACAGCGCCATCCTTTTTCAGATGGTAGTACTCCCCGGTGGTCCCGTCTCGATGGGAAATCACGATAAAATTCGCGTGCTTGCCGCACCCTTTTTGCCAGCAGCCGCGATTGTGCCGGGTGACAACATCGGTCACCGTGCCGGGTCGCGCGGCATGCACCGGCGTACCCACGTCCATATCAAAATCCACGGCGTATTGCTCAAGTCCCTGGTGGCTGAATTTGGAACCAAACCCTTGAAGCACTCGATAGGATTGGCCCGGTGCATAGGGTAATGCGTAGATGTAGTCGTCTGGTGTTGCGTTTGCATCGCCGATGGCCCAATCGAATCGATATTCGTAGTCATAGTTACGATTGGCGTTGACACGTTCTAGCGTGATGAGATGGAGTCGTTCTTTGCCCTGAACGGCCCGTGTCACAGAGGGATTTCGGGGCTTTAGATTGGATCCTTTGACCCGCACAGACACGGTTGCGGGGAAGGGACGTTTGTTGACCGCGTACACGTTTACACCGGCTTTATTGTTTTTGGTTTCGATACAAATCCAGTCTTCGGAGCAACTCATCGCAGCATCGACGTGAAACTGTGCCCACAAGCTTGAAATAATAACGACAACCAGCCTGTCCCAATGATATAGAGACCTGATACCCATGGTTTACTCAGACCAATGGGTTTGTCGGTGGTTCCCAGGTGAGACACCGACGGTTGGCGAAAAGGGAGATGGGATGTTTCTAAAAATCAAGCTATTAACTGCTATTGCGTTGGTGTTTTTTGTACCATCGTTGGCCACCTATGCGCAAGATGACTTGGTGGGGCAACAAGCACCGTCCTGGACCCTCACGGATCTGAGTGGTGAGGTTCGCCATTTCCCTGAGGATTTCGAGGGAAAGGCCACGGTGATTTTGTTTTGGGCAACTTGGTGCCCCTATTGCGCGGCCGTAATGCCCTATCTAGAGGAAATCAGGACTGAGTATGAAGATCAGGGTGTTCAGGTACTGGCCTTAAATTTTAAAGAGGACGGAGACCCCAAAGCTCATATTGCGGACAAAGGTTTCGGCTTCCAGGTTTTTCTGGAAGCCGACGAGGTCGCCAGGGACTGGGGGATTCGGTTTTCTCCAGGTTTGTTGGTGGTGGACGCTAGCGGCAAGGTCACCTACCAGCGACGTTCCACCGATAGTGCACCAGGTCGAGCCATTGCCGAGTATTGGGCAGGGCAAGTTAGATCGTCCCTGAATGAGTCGATCCAGGGTTCCTAATTCCCTGATTTTCAGGGAAGGATGAAGTTGAGCTGAAAATAAGCCCAAATGTGCATTTTCCTCGACGAATTACCCAGTCAGTGTAATAAATGGATGGCTGAATCGATCCTATAATTGAGGTCGGGAGTGTTGGTGCGGCAGACGTGCCGCGAAGCCCGTCTAATTAAAGAAAACGATACGGAGCATAGCTATGGCTAATCAAATCAAACTTAAACCTGTCTCTGCAGCTATCGGCGCTGCACTGGCAACCTCGCTGGCTGGCATGGCAGCAGCACACGCGGATGTGAATCCGTTTGGTGTTACCGCCTTAAGCGCAGGCTACATGCAGGCAGCACCTGGTGAAGGCAAATGCGGCGAAGGCAAGTGTGGCGGCGACAAAGCTGAAGGCGAAGGCAAATGCGGCGAAGGCAAGTGCGGCGGCGACAAAGCTGAAGGCGAAGGCAAATGCGGCGAAGGCAAGTGCGGCGGCGACAAAGCTGAAGGTGAAGGCAAATGTGGCGAAGGCAAGTGTGGCGGCGACAAAGCTGAAGGCGAAGGCAAATGTGGCGAAGGCAAGTGCGGTGGCGACAAAGCTGAAGGCGAAGGCAAGTGTGGCGAAGGCAAATGCGGCGGCGAAAGCTGATGCAGCCACTGTCACCCAAGGTGGCGGTGTTGCTGGTGTTGCGAGCTTAGCCTGCGTCCCATGCAGCTAATCTAGCATCACGCTTCTAGAAAAAGAGACGGCGATCTTTTTGATCGCCGTTTTTTTTGTAGCCGTTGTTTGGCATTTCGCGGATACTCTGTCGCCATGCACTCTTGGGATGTTACGCCGAAAGAAGCCACGCAGATCCAAACGCAACTGGCAAACCAGGTGGATGAAAAGGACCAGTTTGGTCAGCTGAGTTTGATTGGTGGTGTGGATGTGGGATTTGAGGAAAACGGAATCGCTAG
>JBCCFQ010000199.1:0-6636 GCA_039029655.1 Pseudomonadota bacterium
AGAGAAACGACAAAGGGTTGGGAACTTCTCGTCCAATGGAAAGATGGAAGTACCACATGGGTAGTACTAAAAGATATGAAAGAAGCTTACCCGGTACAGACTGCGGAGTATGCCACCCAGGCCAAAATCTCCGACGAACCTGCCCCAAACCTCACTTAACTATCTCATCCCCCCTAACCAACAACCAACTCAACGCTGTTAAGGTGGCGGAAACGCAAATCAAAACAGCGACTGGTGTGAAATCGTCTTTATAGATAAAACCGGCCATGACGGTGAAGCTCCCACCAACAACAATACCCACGGCACTGGATAGACCTGAACTGGTACCTGCTATTTCGGGTCGACTGTTGACGGCGCCGGCTAAACTTCCGGGTGTCACCAGTCCAGCTACGGACATTAAGACCACCATCGGAAGTAGCACAGTCACCAGTGTCACGCCTAAAGCTTGTGTCAGGATCAACATCAGCCAACCGCCAATTAGGGTCACCACCACTCCCGATTTGAGTACGATGTCTGGCCCTTTGGCTTGGGTCATTCGTGCGCCGAAGGTGGCGCCTAAGACATAAGTAATCGCGAGAAACCCCCACAGTGTTCCAAATTGGGCTGGGCCTAGTCCAAACTGTTTGTCGAAAAACCCCGCACCTACGGCTAAGAAAGCGAAAAAACTCCCTTGAACAAAACCAAATATGAGTGTGTAGCCAACAAAGCTCGGTGTACCCAGCAACTTGCCATAGTTGCCAAGCCAGTCGGACCAGTTGGGCCTAGGAATCTCGGGTGGCAAGGTTTCCGGTAGCGCCAAATACATGGCGAGCCATGCGCCAAAGCCCAACACTGTCATCAAAACAAAAACCAGCTCTATTCCTCCAAGGGCACCCAACCATCCGCCAAGCATGGGTGCGATAATGGGTGATATACCTTGGGCAACAGCGATGTAGGATAAAGCCACCGCAGTACCTGTTGGGCCTCGGGTGTCGCGAACAACAGCCCTTGATGCAACGGTGCCTACGCTTACACCGAGGGCTTGTAAAAAACGAAATACAATCAGCAGGGTGAGATTGTCCACAAAAATACAGGCGAAACTTGCCACCACGAACAAACCAAATCCCACAAGCAGTACGGATCGGCGACCCAGAAGATCACATAAAAATCCATGAAAGGGCTGGCCCGCACCTAGACCTAAGAGATAAGCAGAGACCAAGAATTGGACCACGGCAAAATCAGCCGAATATGTGTCTGCCACCAACCCTAAGGTGGGCACAATCATGGTGACGCCCATGGGAGACAGAGCGCTAGCAATACCCAACAGCAACACCGAGGGACGGGGCTTACTTGAATTATTCAGAAACTGGACTCGTCGGTGGGGCTTGCAAAAAAGCACTGCATGTTATGAGGTACAATATCGTGAAAACACGCAATCATACACCGTTGAACGCGCGAAGACTCATAATAACTAAGCTTGGTAACACCTTTGCAAACTGCACCGAGCTCGAAGACTTTCAAGTACCGGCACCCGGGGTAGGTGAACTGCTGGTTCGAAATCATTTTGCGGGTATCAACGGCATTTATGACCAAATGATGTGTTATGACCGAATTGATCATACACATACGCGTATCCCCAGCACCTGTGGTGTAGAAGCTGTGGGTGTGGTGGAAGCAGTGGGCGGTGAAGTCAGTGAGTTCTCGGTGGGTGACTGCGTTAGTACAGTGAAGGTTGGTAATGGTTACACCACCCATCACACCATCGCGGCAACTGAAGCATGGACTATTCCTGCAGCTGAAGCTCGATACGTGTGTCTCAATCCCAGCGGTGTCTCGGCCCTGCTTGCTCTAGAACGTGTGGGTGAGTTGCAAACCAGTGATGTCGTTTGTATCAGCGCAGCCGCCGGGGGTTTGGGGAATATGATGACTCAAGTGGCTATCGCCAACGGCAATCACGTGGTGGCCCTATGTGGTGATGACAAGAAAGCCGATTGGCTCACGGGTCTTGGAGCCCATCGAGTCATCCGTTACAGGCAAGAGTCTGCCGCTGAGGTGTTGTCCGGGGAGTATAAGGACAGTCTTGATGTGGCCATGGATTCCGTTGGCGGCAGTGTATTCGATGCTATGTTAGACAACTTAGCACCACACGGAAGACTGGTAATTTGCGGGTTTACTTCAGATCGCTTACCCACAGAAAAAGTCATAGATGAAAGAATCTACACGCGTTTGTATTGGAAAGCGGCCTCTGTTCGGGGATACATGAACTATCGCTTTGCCGAGTATTTTGGACCCGCTCTGGAAAAACTAATTGAGATGACAACCCAAGGTGCCATCAAACCCCTGGTTCATACACCGATGCTTAATGGCTTGGAATCAGTGGCAGAGGGTGTAGAGTTGTTGCTCGCGGGAAAAACCATGGGAAAAGCGGTTGTGGATTTGAGGAAAGAATTGTGAATGCCGAGATCAAGCCTCCATTAGAGGAAATTCAACACCAGCTAGGTCGAATCGTTGGCGTAGGGCATGTGATTAACGATTCAAAGGAACTGAACTACTACTCCACAGACGTCTATGGGTCAGACAAGACGGCGGTCTTGACGGTACAACCTCAATCGACGGATCAAGTATCGGACATCGTTCGCCTGGTAACCGATGCAGGTCTTTGCTTAGTGAGCCGTGGTGGCGGCATGTCTTACACCGGTGGTTACACACCCAGTCAAACAAACACAGTCATGATTGATACCCAAGCGCTTAATCGCATATTGGAGATCAATGAGGACGACATGGTCATTACCGTGGAAGCGGGGGTGACCTGGCAACAAATTCATCAGGCGCTAACACCTCGGGGTCTTCGTTTGCCTTTTTTCGGTACCTATTCAGGCCGCAAAGCCACAGTGGGTGGCGGCATTGCCAACGGTGCATTGTTTATGGGTACCGCCCGCTATGGAACAGCGGCTGAGATCGTGTTGGGTCTTGAGGTGGTGACCAGTGGTGGACGAGTCATCACGACGGGTCAAAAAGCCTTTTCAAAGGGACGAGCTTACTATCGTAGCTATGGTCCGGACCTCACCGGTGTGTTTGTCCATGATGCTGGAACACTAGGTGTTAAAACCAAAATCAGCTTGCGTCTGATTCAAACACCCGATCACACAGATTGTTTGTCTTTCGTATTTTCTGATGTGGAACACACGGTACGCGGTTTATCGGCCGTTGCTCGCTCGGGTGTGGCCGAAGAAGCTTATGTGTTTGATCCGGTAAGCACCAAAAAGAGCCTGGCCGATAGCGATCTACGTCAAGACTTTCGACGATTGCTGGGGGTCATAAAGGGGCAATCGAGCTTTGCCAAGGGTCTAAGAGAAGGCGCGAAGCTGGTGGCTACCGGCCGGAATTTTATGGAAGAGGGGTTGTACTCAGTGCATGTTGTGTGCGCGTCCCGGAGTGAAGCAGGGCTAAAAGCAGATATGCAATTGTGCCGGGAGATCATGGATCAGCAACAGGGCGCGGAAATTCCTCATTCAATACCCGTCACCATGCGTTCCAACCCGTTTGAACATCTCAACGGGATTTTGGGCACCGATGGTGAGCGATGGGCGGCCCTCAATGCCAAGGTAGCTCACTCCGATGCGGAACAGTTGGTCCTACGTACCAAAGAGATTTTTGCCAAGTATGAATCAGAAATGGAAAAGCATCGTGTGTTCTGGACACACTTAATGATTGCCATTTCCAATCATGTGTTTAGCTTTGAGCCGGTGTTGCGTTGGTATGATGAATGGTTGCCAATACACAAGCGCACACCAGAACCTGCCCATCTTAAGAAACTAAACGAACCGGCACCGAACCCGGAAGGGCGGGCTCTGGTAGACAGGATACGAGAGGAAGTGGTGGCATTGTTTGCTGAGTTGGGTGCGGCCAGCACCCAAATCGGTAAGACCTACCTTTACTATTCGTCCTTAAATGAGGAAACGGCGAGCTTATTAATGAGTATCAAACGGGAATTGGACCCAGATGGTCTAATCAATCCGGGCGCCATGGGATTGCCGGTAAACCCTTAACAATCGCCAGGAATACGCTCTAACTCCATCAGCTCGTAGTGGGTCATCATATAACCCGTGACGAAGGACTTGAGCATAATGAAATCGCCATCCGCAGTGGTCCACACCTCGTAGGGTGGATGCTCACCTGCTTCGTTTGATCCAAGTTTGTCGCTGTTTCTTTCGCCATAACAAAAGTGCCAGGCATCAAAGGTACCAGCGCCCACGGTGATAGTTTCTTCACCCACGTATTCGATTTTCATCCCGGCATCATGCCAAACCAAGGAAGGACCCGTGGCGCCGCGATGATCTAGGGAGGACATCAAGAATTTTGGAAAGGTCTGAACCTTAGGTCCCTGAGAACGATCCACCGCATGGAGATGAATAGCATCACCTTGAATAGGGTGTGTGCCAAATATTGGTGGCGGTTGGTCATATTCAATCAATTCGGAAATCCGACCTTTTTCTGACAAAAAGCCTTCACAACTGGCATGAGTATCGGAAAACAAAAACCAGCTGCTACCGACGGTGGTGTCCCCCACGGACAACCGGACAAACGCATCTCGGGTGGTCCAGTCTTTGTCTAAAGTGAGTGTGACGTCTCTTAACACGTTGGGAGCATCATCAATTTCGCAATGGGCCCGCAACGTGCGTCGTCCATCACCGTGCTTGGTGATGGTGTAGTGTTCACGACCGCGTTCTTTTCCTTCTCGGTCTGGCTTTCGGCTGGTGTATAGAATACGACCACGGATAGTTTCATGAGGTCTCATTGTGTCTCCCAAAAATTTTGGCCACCAGTTTTGGTGCAGGTCTTGTTGGTCTCACCGGCGGCTTTAGAAAGTATAGTGCGATACCGGCCACGATGGCCATTCCCGTGTAGATCACAAATACCAAATCGTAACTACCCGTTGTGTCACTGATGTAACCGGCGATGGGCGCACTGGGCGCTGTGAGGGGTAGGTGTAGGGGGTTTTGCAGCCCCAAGGTTCGTCCAACGGCGCTGGCACCGAATCCCTCAGCCACTAGTGAAGTCCACAGCGGTGTGACGCCGCCGATGGCCCATCCCACGGTAAACGCGGCGATGAGTAGACCATCGAAATCCTTTGTAGACAAAAACAAAGTCATGGCGGCGATCATCAATGCGATGGTTAAAGCGCCACTTCGTTTTGTACCAAATCGATCAATGAGAGCGCCAAAGGCAAGCTTGCCAAACAACGAGCAGATAGCGATGGTGGAGTAAAGGGTCGCCGTCTGCGTTCCGGTCAACCCTAGGTCTTTGCTGTGTAAGCCCAAATTTGCCAGCAGGCTGAGTGTAATAAAGAGAAGCCCGCCCGAAACTAGAGTCTGTAGCCACATGGCTTTGGTCCGGAGAATCTCTGACACAGTCCAGCGCGCTTCCACCGCATCATTTGATTGGTTTTTTGTCTCTGGTTCTGGTTCTTGTTGTTTGTCCCTGGGGTGATTCGCAAGAAACAGTAGGAAGAAGGGTGATACGGCAATGGCAAAAATTCCGAGGATTTGGAAGGAAGTGCGCCATCCATAGTTTAAAAACAACCAACCGATGACCAACGGGGCAATAAAACCACCAATAGAACTTCCCGCCACTGAAATACCTAGGGCCAAACCCCGGCGACGACGAAACCACCTGGAAATCAAAGTTGCACTAGGGACAACGCCCAAGGCCAATATGCCAAATGGAATAAGTAGTAAAAACACCAACCATATGTGGAGTAGGGTTCCGGCAAAACTGATGAGGATGAAACCGACGCCCATAGAAAAACATCCTAAGGCGACCAAGTGTCTGGCCGAGTATTTGTCCACGAACGCCCCTACAAATGGGGACATGGTATTAACGCCCACGCTGATCATCGTTTCGATTAGCGTGACCTTGGCACGGCTGGCACCGAAGTAGTCTTCAAAGGAGGAGATGTAAATACCCATAGACCAGAAAACCAAGCCACCTTGTAAGGCATTACCTAATGCGCCCAGGCCAGCCACAACCCAACCATAAACTGGCTTCTTGTTAGCCTGTTTTGTCGAGTTGGGTGAGTTCATAGGTTTGTTTTAAGTGGTCCCAGCGGCATTTCACCAACAGGTAGTCTTCGCCGCTGATCCAATAGTGTATGGATGGCCACTGATCAAATATGAATTCGTAGTGCCGAGTTTCAAACTGTCCGGCCGCTACTTCAATAGTTTCATCCCCAACATAGCGGTGCTGTTGTCTGCTGAACTGGATGCCAGGGCCATCGCCACCGTTGGGTAATTTTGAAGTGATGGGCACCGATTCCAGAAAACCTGGATGGGTCCCCATACGAATTTGATCAAAAGCGGCATAAAACCAGGCGTCGTTTTGGACCGCATGACTGCCAAAACTCGGGGGAGGGCGATCCAGCTTGGTCTTTTGCACGTGATAGCCATCCCGCACCGTGTAGCTTTGTATCCGAGCTATGTCTTCAGAGAATACATAGTGACTGCTGCCCACGAATTGGCCGGACACCATGAGGTTTACGTGAGCCACAACAGGTCGCCAATGGGTATCAACACAAAGAAAAACATCTCGCAGCAGGTCGTCTTCTTGCATCTCGCAGCGGGATCGTAGTCTGCGAGTGCCATCGGCATGAGCGGTGAT
>JBCCFQ010000200.1:0-6603 GCA_039029655.1 Pseudomonadota bacterium
ACTTAAGACCTTAATTGATTTTGCGCGACTGCTTCAGCCTGGAGCCTCAGATGATTCATTATGAATAGCGAATTGAGGTACATCTTCCACTTATCAATACCGGTTTCGAGCTTAAAGGAAGCAAAAAAGTTTTATACAGGTGTGTTGGGTGCGAGGCCGGGTCGTGAAGAAGACGAGTGGGTGGATATGTTGCTCTGGGGTCATCAAATCACGCTACAGCTTCGTCCAGGAGAGGTTCTGCCCCTAGAAGAACAAGGGAAGAGACACTTTGGCGTTGTTCTTCCATGGTCGGAGTGGGAGGCGTTCGCTAACAATTCGTCTTCCTTTAGCGATTGTGTGCTGAAGCCACCAATAGTTTTGATGCAAGGGACACAAAGGGAACAAGCGAAGGTTTATGTAAGTGATCCGAGCAACAATATTATTGAGGTTAAGGCTTACCGCAATCCAAAGGCAGTTTTAGGCATTGAATAAACGAATTGTGGTTAACAATTGTGACAAAAGACCCTCGACATATGGCGGCACAGCTGAGGCGACCATCCGGTCCCGCGGCGGGCAAAGTCGCGATTCAAACTTCGCAACGATACGACCCAGAGAGCCGGCGCCAAGGCGCACGGTGGTCACGATGACATGAGCACAGACTCCATTAGCCTGTATGAGACACACGCACATGATTTCCTGCAAAGTCGAGACAGTTCTCGAATAGGCACCGGAATTGTAGAAGCATGGGCGCGTTCTGTGCCGCGCCACTGTGAAGTAATGGAAATAGCGTGTGGGGGCGGGAGGCCAGTTTCCCTAGTCCTGATCAATGAAGGATTGAAGCTATGGGCGATAGATTCTTCTCAAACACTTGTGACTGCATTCGAAGAACGCTTTCCCGATGCAACAGTGCGCTGCGAATCAGCCTTGGATAGCGACTTTTTTCAAAAACAGTTCGATGCGGCCATTTCCATTGGCTTCATATTTCTACTTAGCCAAGAGGACCAGATTAAACTGCTGGATCAAGTAGCAAGAATACTCCGCCCACGAGCGAGTTTTCTGTTTACTGCGCCAAAGGAGGTGGGTACCTGGAAGGACGCACTGACCGGTCACTCATGCGTGTCCCTTGGTCGTGATGTCTATGAAGATGCTCTAGAGCAATCCGGGTTTAGGCTGGTGGCGTATCACGAAGACAGTGGAAAGAATAATTACTATGAAGTGGAAAAGGTAGCAGATGGTCGGTGACCGCCAGCCCGAGCCACCATCGGTTCGTTTGCGGATACGAAAAAGCCGGCGAGACCGCCGGCCTTTTTCTAAAGTGTACTTGCTCTAACAGCAACAGCGATCTTTACAACACTCGCAAGTCTTAGCTTCGCAGCAGCTTCGATCATCGTCGGCGCATGGACACTTTTTCTCATCAGCGCATTTTTTGTCAGTCATAGTAGGTCTCCTTTAGGCGCCATTTCAATATCGTCGGCGAGGGCTCGCAACTGTTCAGCCACGTTGGCCCGATTTAGGTTGAAAGATTTTTCGCGTCCCTTTTTTTCGAAAGAGACAATGCCCTGTTCCGCTAGTACCTTAAGATGACGGGAAACCACAGAGGCATCAACGCTGCAGCAGTCACACAAGCACATGGCGTTTTGAGGTTCCTGGCATTTGCATAACTCGTACACCAAAGACAGTCGATTGAATTCACCTAGGGCTTTCAGAAAATCGGCGACTCTTTGTGTTTCTGCTGTGTTCATTGCTGCATATTTGCACATATTAACAAATATCACAAATACCTATTTCACATGACATGGGTTGGTAACATTTATTGTCTTTTAATTCAATCAGTTGCCCTATTTTTAGCGGTGCTGCTCCCATGCCAATGTCGCTTTTTTGGTAGTAGTAAACTGGCGCTGGGCGGGGACGGGTTTTAGCTAGACCGAGGTCTTGAAGGTGATTACTGTGATGGTATTGCTGTCTAAATGGGGTGCAGGAAGGAAGGCGTGTATGAACCTTGATACCATGCGTTTATTAGGGATCTTTGTGGTGTTTTTGGTGACCGGCTGCGGTCAAGACCAAGTTGTGGATGGGGAAATGAACGAAGATCGTTTTTGGTCACTTGTGGAGTCAGCGAAGTCCGCTGCTAAATCAACCCACGATCGACCCAATGAATTGCTGCCTCTGCTAGAGGATCTATCACCGGCTGAGCTTGAGCAATTCGATGCTATCTACATGAAACAGCTGAATCGTTCGTACACCTGGTCACTCTGGGGTGCTGCGTACGTGATGAACGGCGGTTGTTCCGATGATTGCTTTGACTACTTTAGAGACTGGTTGATTTCAGAGGGGCGGCAGACCTTCGACGCGGCATTGGCCGAACCCGACACGCTGGCAGAGTTACCCCGAGTTTATGGCGCAGAGCTTGAGCTCTTTAGGTATGTTCACTTTGAGCTGTATGAAAAGAAGGTTGGCAAAATGCTAGAGCCAAACTACGAGGGGGCACCGTTAGATCCTGCTGGGGAGCCATGGGACGAAGACGAGGTTTACGCACTCTTTCCGAAGTTGGCTAGGATTTACTAAGAGCGGCCTCAAGGCTTTTTTTAGTCACTGGTTCTTTCGGACGCATCGCTATAGCCGTTGTCGTATTGACCAACTAACTTGGTGGGTTTGCCCGTCTCATCAAACACAATTTCCAGGCGAAAATCGGCTAAGTCACCCACCTTGAAGACATTGCCGAAAAAGGGAGTCAGGACGAAAGCTGTGCCTTCGCCGCGTTGGTACTTAAGAACGTCGCCTTCTAGGAAGAGTCTTCTTTCTCCATATTGCCCCGTAATGCTCTTAAGTGTTTCCGGATCCAGTACGAGAGCGTTTTTGGGTGGATTGATCAGCGGTTCGAACCATTTAACCTGGTTCTTGAGTCTTTGGTTTGTGGGAAACTCCGTTAGCACTTCTTCAAATAGTTGCTGAGCTTCAAGGTATTTGCCCTGGGATGCCATTTCATAACCTTTCCGCTCTGCTTGCCACAACGGCGAATCCGACTGGCCATAGCCAAGCCATTGGGAAATGTCATCGTTGTCTGGAAAGAATCTTTCTGTGAGTTGTTTTGAAATAGCCAGACCATTTTGACTATTGGTGAAGTAGACAAAAGCGCGCTCGGTGTCAGGGGCCACGGCCACAAACCCGCGGAAGACACCGTTGTCTCCCCAATGCCACAAGGTTTTAGATTCGCCTAGAGTGGATACCCCCCAGCCCAATCCCCAACCCATAGTCGTTGGGGGTTCTCCTTGAACCTTCTTGGCTCTGGGCTCAAAAGCCAGCTCCCTAGAAGCAGGTTGTAGTTGTTCGTTGTCGAACCAGGCTCTAACAAATATTAAATAGTCTTCAGGGGTTGTATTTAGGCTAGCGGCCGCGTTTGATTCGGGTATGCCTCTTGTAACCTGATTACCGGCACGATCATGGCCTTTTGCGAGCTTCAACTGATCCTCCTCGTTCCAGGTGAAGTAAGAGTTTTTCATTTCCAGAGGGTCAAACACTTCTCTTTTTGCCAAAGCGTTAAGTGGTAGCCCGGTTAGTTTTTCAACCACGTTCTGCAAGTAGACATATCCCTCTCCTGAATAATTGAAGTCGCTGCCAGGCTTAAAAGACAGTTCCAAATCTCCACGACTCCAGTTGGGCAGCCCAGTTTGACGTGTCAGCACGTGTTTTGCAGTGATCAACTTGGCCCACTCTTTGTTTTGGATACGCGAGTTTTGTAAGATTTCATACAGCGGTTGGTCTAGAGAAAACTCGCCGCGCTCGGCGAGTTTCAGCACGATGAACGCCAAGACGGGTTTGCTCAAAGACGCTGCTTCAAAAATCGTATCTTTTGTAACGGTTATCTGATTGTCCGTATCAGCCAGACCTACCGTGATGAGCTGCAGTTTTCTATTCTCAAGATAAGCAAAACTCAAGCCAGGGATAGCGGCTGCCTCTGCAAGTGCCTGCAAATAGGACTCCAAATCTTCAGCATCGGCATTTGCAGTCGTGGTGATTGGTAGTAGGAGTAGACTGAGTACTAGCCTGGCCAACTTGTGCTTCAGCATCTTATCGTCCTTTTGGTCCTTGGCCCCATAGTGTTATTTGATGATCTTGAGGGGCAAAAGGTTTGACTGTTTGGGGACGCAAAGGCTGGCTGCTCATTTGTGATTTAGGGGACATGGAGTCTTACCGGCTGGATGGTTTGTCTTTAGTATCAATTCCCAGCATTATCATGGTTGTAAGACGCATAAGAACGGTTTGCCTGTTGCTGTGCGACAAGAGCAATGGTCCGAAAGACGGAAGGAAACTCTATGAAAATTCAATACCTTGAAATAGTGACACCGGAAGTTGATGCAGTGTGCAACACTTACTCGTTGTCCCATGACATTACTTTTGGTGGGGCCGATCCGAGTCTAGGTGGCGCTCGCACGGCGAAGCTAGACACCGGCGGTATGCTCGGTATCCGCGCGCCAATGCATGAGGCGGAGAACTCCGTGGTGCGAAGTTACATTCTGGTTGAAGATATCAAAGCGGCTGTCGACTCGGCGGCCAAAGCGGGTGCGCAGGTGGCCCTTCCGCCCATGGAGCTTCCCGGTCATGGCACCTGTGCCATTGTTATCCAGGGTGGTATCGAATCGGGGTTTTGGCAGCTTTGAACGGATAGCAGTATCTGCAAACGGTTGAAACCATCTGAATCAAAGGATGTAGAAATGGCGGGTTACTCGGGAACACCGCTTAGTAAGAAGTTGGGTTTTAAGCCTGGTGGCCGCGTTAAAACAGTTTCGGCTCCTAAGGATTACGGTAGTTTGGTTGCCCCGTTGCCCGATGGGGTGTTGGTCTCGGCGAGACTAAACCCCCCCGTGGACGTGCTGCATATTTTTTGTAAATCTCAAGTAACGTTGGTGCCGGCACTAAAGAGGGCCGTCGGTGATATTCATCAGGACGGCACGATCTGGGTGTCTTGGCCAAAACAGACATCTGGGGTCACCACTGACTTGAATAGAGAGATCGTGCGTGATTTGGCGTTGAAGTTACCTTTGGTGGACGTCAAGGTTTGTGCTGTTGATGAGACCTGGTCTGGCTTGAAGTTTGTCATTCGGAAAAAATTTCGGAAGTGAGCTTAAGAGACCAGCAATCAAGCGACACGTTTTGTTTTCACTAGAAATTCGACAATGGCTGACCTCGGATACGACAGAAAACAATGTCTCGTGCGCCAGAGCCTAGAAGGTCATCATGGTTAGAAACAAGAAAACCGGTATGTGTGTCCCATACGCTGTTCGCGAAACACTGGACAAAGGCAGGGGTGTGTTTGCGGACACTCAGATAGCTAGTGGATCAACGGTGTGGCGTCATGTTTTGGGGCTTTATACAGTATTCAATGAATCCTCATTGAGATCTCTGTTACCTCATTTGTCTCATGATGATGTGGTTTACGTGCTGGAGCATATTCACTGTATGCATGAGTTCCCTGATTTCATGGTTTGGACGTTTGAGGAGGGAGAACTGATTAACCACTCAGACAATCCAAACATGTGTACCCACACAGCGCCGGGATACAGCGACGTTTTGTCAGCTGGTTCCCCAGCGGAGGTGGAAACGGCATTGTCAGGGCATCATTTTACCCTTGTAGCAAGCAGCGATATCCAGGCTGGCGAAGAGTTGACCTTAGACTATAACGATGCGCCCGATGATCCCCAGTATTACGATGAGCTTTGCGACGTGTACGGATTGACCTGGGACTGGTTGTGAAGGGTAGGGGACTGGCTGGCTGTAGTGGGTTTTCCGTCATGGACTTAAATTGAGGTACTATCATTAGCCAAGCTTAGTGTTCGAAGGGACGGAGAGTTGGCCATGGCGACCGTATTTTTTTACGGACTGTTTATGGATAAAGATCTGTTGGAAAAGAAGGGCTTAACGCCTAAGAATGTTCGACCTGCCTGTCTGAAAGGCTATCAGCTCAAAATTGGCCAGCGGGCAACTCTAGTTCCCGCGGATGGCTCTGAGTCCTACGGCACAATCATGGAAATGGATGATGAGGAACTCACACAGCTTTATAGTGGTGATGGGGTAGAGGAATACTTACCGGAAATTGTGGAGATTCAGACCATGACCGGACAATCGTGTGCGGTGACGTCTTACATTCTTCCACCTGAGAAAACCTCCGGCCGCAATAGTGAGTATGCAGCCCAGCTGGCCAAAGTGGCTTGGAAATTGCACTTGCCGGATGCCTATATCAACGAAATTGAGTCCTGGATTTAATACCCAACGGAGAGTGCGTGATGAGCAATGAAAGCAAAGTCGACCTGACCTTAGGCGCGCTACTGTTGGCTGTTGGAATTGCAGTCGGTGGGTACTTTATTAGCGAAACTCTGTATAAGTCCAAGGTCGCTCTGAACACTGCTGATGTGAAAGGGTTGGCGGAACGGAGGGTTGAAGCGGACACCGCTTATTGGACGATTCAGTACATTGTCACCGGAAGTGATCGGTCTGAAATCCCTAAGCTTTATGAAGAATCAGAATCGGATCAACAAAAGATTATTGTACTGCTGAAAGACAGCGGTTTCTCAGACGAAGAGATCAAACCGGGGGTCATAAATTACGTGAAGCAAGAGTTTCGCGATG
>JBCCFQ010000201.1:0-6600 GCA_039029655.1 Pseudomonadota bacterium
TTCATAACGGTGGAAGATACTTCAATGGATCGACGGCCTTACCATTGACTCTAATTTCAAAGTGAACCACCGGCCGCTTGCTGGGACCCAATCCCATCTCGGCGATTTGCTGACCCGCGGTGACCTGATCACCTTGCTTTGCCAGCAGCTTTTGGTTGTGGCCGTAAGCACTGAGATAACTTTCGTTATGTTTAATGATAATAAGCTTACCGTAACCAATAAGTCCACTACCGGCATACATCACTTTACCCGGCGCCGCCGCTAATATTGGAGCGCCTGCAAATCCCTTAATATCCAACCCTTTACCCACTGAGTTGGCATCACCAAACTTTGCAACAATGTCTCCCCGTGTTGGCCATACCCAACGCGGCGCGGGTTGCATCGCAACTTTTGGTTTTGACGGTTTTGGCGGTTTTCTTTTAGTTGTCTTGGTGTTGCTAGCAGTTTCTCGAATGACTGTCGCGGTTGAACTTGTGCCAGGTTGTAGTCGAATCCGTTGCCCCGGATAAATGGTCTGATTGAGCTGCAGATTGTTCCAACGGGCTAGCTGCCGGTAGTCGAGTCCGTATCGGAAAGCGATTTTGTACAGGGTGTCTCCACGTTGAACAACGTAGTTTGGCTCGTCCCAACGAAAAGGTTGCGAGCTACAGCCACCCAGCAGGACCACGACAATACACGCGACGACTAATGGCGAATGATGAAGTACGCGACCACCGCTAACAGTATGGTGACCCAACCCAACCAATCCACATTCTCGCGCAGCTTTTTTTCCATAGCCGCGCCACCCCAGATAATTATCCCCGAAACGAGAAAAAAGCGACCACCACGACCGATGGCAGAGGCCACTAGAAATAAAGGCAATGACATACTCAAGCCGCCAGCGGCGATGGTAAATAGTTTGTAGGGCACAGGTGAGAAACCCGCCAGCAATACTGCCCAAAAACCCCATTCCGTGAACCATGTCTGAACCGTTACGTACTTTTCCCAATACCCATATTGCTGTAATAGGGGTTCTACCATGTCCAACGCGAATGCACCAATCAAATACCCCAACAATCCGCCAGCGACAGACGTAACGGTGGTCAATGCAGCATAAAACCAACCTCTGTCGCGTTTCGCCAGGGTCATTGGCGCCAACATGACATCCGGCGGGATTGGGAAAAATGAAGATTCGGCAAAGCTTAGGCCAGCCAAGTAATACGAAGCATGTCTATGCCTAGCCCAACCGATACACTTATCGTAAAGCGCAGAAAAGAGTTTCACGACTCAGCGGGTTCCTTCAACAAGTGGCACGAAACTCACGCTATCCAAAATGGATTTTTCAAACACGTCACCTTGCCGCACGATGCGCATCAATTGTTGCCGCCCACTGGGACCCACTGGAATAACCATACGGCCACCATTGCTCAACTGATATAGCAATGTTTCTGGAATACTGGCGGGGGCCGCCGTTACGATGATGCCGTCGAAGGGCGCCTGACTCTTCCAACCCTCCCATCCGTCAGCGTGACGCAATTTTGCGTTGTAGATTTCCAGCTCACGCAAACGGGTACGGGTCTTTTGTAGCAATAATTTGATTCTTTCCATGCTGAATACTTGTTTTACCAGCCCGGCGAGAATGGCGGTTTGATAGCCGCACCCTGTACCTATCTCCAGCACCTTGCTTGGTGCTTCATCTTCAATCAGTGCACTGGTCATTCGCGCCACGATAAAGGGCTGTGAGATAGTTTGACCAAACCCAATAGGCAAGGCCGTATCTTCATAGGCTCGACTGGCTAATGCTTCGTCTACGAACAAATGCCTAGGGACGCTTCTAATTCTTTCTAAGACCGACTCATTGTCAATGCCGCTCTCTCTAAGCCGTCGTATTAATCGCTCCCGAGTACGAGCAGAAGTCATACCGATGCCTCGATGATTGGTATGGCCTCTCACGGCAACCAAGCCTTTAGCCTCGGCAAGGACTCATGCCGAGTTAAATCAGTTTGCAAAGGCGTAACCGACACATAACCGTTCTCAACGGCGAAAAAATCGGTGCCCTCCCCAGCATCTTGTCCCGGACCTGCTTCGCCTACCCAATAAATGGGTCGGTTTCTCGGGTCATGCTGCTTAATCACGGGCTCCGCCCGATGCCGGTAACCCAAACGGGTCGCCATAAAACCCTTGATGTCTTTGTAGTCCACCGCCGGCACATTGATATTCAACACGGTATTGGGATCCAGCTCGTGGGTCTGGATATTGCCCATCAGATCTCGAACTACATAGGCCGCCGTTTCGAAATAGTCACGACGCCCGCCCACCAGTGAAACCGCCATGGCCGGCAAACCTAGAAACCGCCCTTCCATAGCCGCCGCGACGGTGCCCGAGTAAAGCACATCGTCTCCCAAATTCTCTCCATGGTTGATTCCAGATATCACAATATCAGGATCACTCTCCAGCAGACCGGTTATCGCCAAATGGACGCAATCGGTAGGTGTTCCGTTGACGCACATGGACTGATCTTCGTCTCGCTGTACCCTCAATGGAACATCAAGGGTCAGAGAGTTGCTGGCAGCGCTTCGGTTGCGATCCGGCGCTACTATCGTAATGTTATGCTCTGGTTGCAATGCATTCGCCAAGGTACGCAGACCCTGGGCACGATAACCGTCATCGTTGCTCAGCAATATATCCAATTCTTTCTCTTCTTATGCAACTGCTCGCAGTCAGTCCAACAAAGCATACAGTGCGCCAGTACCGCCGTCATTACCCGGTGCACTCACGAATGCAGCAACATCTTTGTGCCGACGCAACCATACATTCACCTTACCTTTTAACACAGGTCCTTTATGACCAGAACCCATTCCCTTTCCATGGACAATTCGAACACAGCGCACACCCTGGGCACGGCATTCACGAATATACTCATCGAGAGCGACTTTTGCTTGGGCAACGGTCAAACCATGCAGGTCAATTTCGTCTTGGATCTTGTATTTCCCGCGACGGAGTTTTTTCAAGACCCGTAGACTTACATCCTGCCGCGTGTAGCTTAACTGATCCCCTGACTCCAGCCCTAGTTCTTCCGGTGTGCTATCCAACAATTCTTGCTGCACCCTCTGCTCGTCCTCGCGGGTAAACTTTGCTATGGGCTCAGGTCTTTCAGGTGTCGGTGGTACTTTGTCTGAAACAATGGGCTGAGTACCTCTGACGGCCTCTTCAAACAATTCTTTTTCCGTTTCCTTGTCTTTCACTAAACACCCTCTTGTCCAGGGCTTCGAAATAGCTCTCGCAATACTGAAGTCGCAAAGGATCCTGTGGGTAGCTCAAACTCCAAACTCACACTATGCGGGGTGTCACTGGTAACCTTTAAACGTTCTGGTCGAACTCTAAGAGCGCGTCGCTCTTGCTCAAGTTTGTTCCTCACCAATCCTTGAGCAAACACGTCAAAACGACCCGCAACTTCCTTCTCCAGCTCTGCCACTTCGTGGGTTACGCCAAGTTCGCCTGCACCCCACAAAGCGCCGGACGGATGGATATCGTGTTCAGCAGTCCTATCGTAAAGAATCTGATCCAGCTCAGTGACATGAAAGTGGCTACGGCTTCCCTGCAAAATCATCCGATCACCCAACAACGGCGACGACCAAGAACAATCCAAAACACGCTGACTGAGAATTTGGTTAAAAATCAGAGAACGCGCCGCTGACAAGTACAAACCACGAAGGCGTGGCCTTGGAACTTGTTCTTTCACAAACCACTGACGAGCACCAGACAGGTTGGAGCCATCATTGCCAAACCGTTGATTTCCGAAATAGTTAGGGACGCCCTCTTGGTCAATGTGTAGAGCACGTTGCTCTATCTCCGCCACTTCGCCCTCAACCATATGCACAAGGATTTCGAAAGCGTTGTGCTTGATGGCTCCTCGTCGCAGCTTGGATTTATGCCTATGATGCTGGACTACACGTATACCATCATCCACCAAGGAGCTCCATTTTGGCTCCGCGCCCTTTCCTGCGGGTACACTAAACCACTGTAGTACCTGAGCACGACGGTCTTTCAAACCCGCGTAACCGACATCCCGGGTTCTAACTCCGACAAACCTAGCCAAAGTCTGCGCTGTCCACTGTGTGTTGTTGTTGATTTTCTCTACTTGCACCAACCAATGTTGACCGGTACCAGTAGGTTCAAAACTCAGAGTCTCTTCTACCTTGAAATCCTTTATGTTCTGGCGAAACTGAGCAACGCAATGGGGCGTCCCAAATGCTCTGGCCAATCCGGACCAAGCATGGTCCCAGCACGGATCGGGGTCGGTCGCAGTTCGATGTGGTAATTCCTCTGACACAAGCGGTGGGGCTGTTTACTCTTTGTCGCTCTCGACAACTCGGAAAAACGTCTCGTCGTTACCAACCATACCCAGCTCACCCCTTGCCCGTTCCTCTGCGGCTTTGACGCCCTCTTTTAGATCCAAAACCTCAGCCTCCAAGTTTTGGTTCCTCAGAGTTTTCTCTTGGATGTCTTGCTGGCGAGTCTTCACCTCGGTCTGTACTCGCCATAGCTCCTGCTTCCCCGTGGGTGACAACCACAGTCGATATTGCAAAAAGGCCAGCGCAACAAGCATGACCAACATGACCGTTTTCACAAGCCCCATGCGACTAAACCGGAAAAGCACTCATACCAGGATAGGCCGCCCTGTCGCCTAAGGCTTCTTCGATTCGCAGCAACTGGTTATATTTAGCCATTCTGTCAGAACGTGATAATGACCCGGTCTTAATCTGAGACGCGCTAGTGGCGACGGCGATATCTGCAATGGTCGCGTCTTCTGTTTCACCCGACCGGTGGGATACCACCGCCGAGTAAGAAGACTGATGGGCCATATCGATTGCGGCCAAGGTTTCCGTCAAGGTGCCAATTTGATTGGGTTTGATGAGAATGGAGTTCGCTATTTTTGAATCAATACCCCGCTTGAAGATCTCGGTGTTTGTGACAAACAAATCATCGCCAACCAATTGTACTTTGGACCCTAAGCGTTGGGTCAAAGCAGCCCAGCCATCCCAATCACCCTCCGCCATACCGTCTTCAATGGTAACGATTGGGAATTTATCCACCAGGTCACTGAGGTAGGAAACAAACTCGCTCGCGGAAAAATGCTTATCTTCAGATTCCAAGTGATACTGATCATTGCTATAAAACTCGGTGCTGGCCACATCCAGACCCAAGAGAATGTCAGTACCAGCCTGATAACCCGCTTTTTCGATGGCTTCGAGAATGGCCTGTAAGGCACTTTCGTTGGAAGGCAGGTCTGGCGCGAAGCCGCCTTCATCACCCACCGCCGTATTTAGGCCGCGACCGTCAAGCACTTTCTTTAAATGATGAAAAACTTCGGCACCCTGTCGAAGCGCCATAGAGAAAGAACTGGCGCCCACGGGCAATATCATGAACTCCTGAATATCAACGCTATTATTGGCATGCTCTCCACCATTGATGATGTTCATCATGGGCACCGGCATACTGAGATCTTGTCTATCCCCAGCGAGATGTTGATACAAAGCCTTGCCTTGTGCCGCCGCTGCAGCGTGGGCAGAGGCTAGAGAAACTGCCAGTATGGCGTTGGCGCCTACGCGAGACTTGTTGGAAGTGCCATCAACAGCGATCATGCGGGTGTCAATGGCTTGTTGATCTGTGCCATCAATACCCAATAAGGTTTCTCGTAGCTCTGTGTTAACAAATTTCACAGCCTGGGTAACACCTTTACCCAAAAATCGTGAGTCGTCCCCATCCCGGAGTTCCACGGCTTCTCGCGAACCGGTGGAAGCTCCGGAGGGCACCGCAGCTCGACCCCATGCGCCGCCTTCAAAAAACACATCGGCTTCAACCGTAGGATTGCCTCGAGAATCAATGATCTCACGACCCCGAATGTCTAAAATGTTCGTCACGACAGCTCCAAGAAATTTTATTAAATAGAATCTTCTGCGAAAGGCGTTGCTTTCACTACCGAATCAAGCTCAGCCAATGTCTTAAGCAACCCTGCCATGTGAGACAGCGGCCAAGCATTGGGACCATCGCTAAGCGCTTCCTCCGGATTGGGGTGGGTTTCCATGAACACACCAGATACCCCAGCAGAAACAGCAGCCCTGGCTAATACAGGTACATGTTCTCTTTGCCCGCCCGACGCGCTGCCTTTACCACCAGGTAGCTGTACTGAATGGGTCGCATCGAATACGACAGGCGCATTGGTCTCTCGCATCACCGCAAGGGCACGCATATCGGACACCAGGTTGTTGTAGCCAAAACTAAAACCACGCTCACAAATCATGATGGACTCGTTGCCGGTATCTCGAGCCTTTTGCACAACATTGCCCATCTCCCAAGGGGACAAAAATTGGCCCTTCTTGATATTCACCGGTATTCCGGCTGCGGCCACCCGTCGAATGAAATTTGTCTGACGACACAAAAACGCGGGCGTTTGCAACACATCCACCACCGCCGCCACCTCATCAATGGGCGTGTCTTCATGCACGTCCGTGAGCACCGGCACATTTAATTGAGTTTTGACGTGATCGAGAATCCTTAAACCTTCTTCTATCCCAGGTCCGCGAAAACTCTTGTGGGAGGACCGATTGGCCTTGTCAA
>JBCCFQ010000202.1:0-6598 GCA_039029655.1 Pseudomonadota bacterium
CGCCGGCCTCAATGATCGCTGCAAATCGCTGGGCCGCTCGTTGGCGCTTGCGGCCTCGTCCTTCTTTGAAGTTACGACGTCGATCAATGGTCCACATTCTTGTGATGCGTTTCTGAAGCCAGTCGGGCACTTCCCGGCCCAAAATCTCCTGACCGTTGGCATCCACCATGTAGACCGTTTGTCCAGGCGGAAAGGCATCACCCTCCTCAATCCATCGCCTAAGCCCTTCGATATCGGATTCCTCAAGCACCGTTCGAATGACTTCATCGGTCTCACGGGGATCCGGAATCTCCCGAGACATCTCGTCGCCTACGATGTAAAAACTGATCCAGATGCTCGCCGCAAGAATGACAACCGTCGTTATCCAAAACGTGCCGAAGAGTTTGAGGAAAAGGCGGGGCATGGATTTAGTCCAATGACAAACGGTAGCCACTACCGCGCACCGTTAGAATGGAACAAGAAGAGTCAGGTTTTTCTGAGATCTTTCGTCGGAGATTACTGACGTGTGTGTCTAGGGTACGGTCCCCCGGCATTAGCTCGCGCCCCAATGCGTAGCGGCTCAAGTATTCCCGAGTGACAACTGCGCCGATTTTGTCAGCCAAAGCAAAAAGTATCCGAAGTTCTGCATGGGTGAGGTCCAGCGGTTGATCACCGAGGGTAGCCCGTTGTTTGTCCACATTGACGGACAAGGTGCCAATGTTAACGTCCGCCCGAACATCTTGTCGCGTGTCGGCGGTCGACGTCCGTCTGAGTATCGCATTAACGCGCAACAGCAGCTCTCGCGAAAGAAACGGCTTGGCAAGATAATCATCAGCACCCGCTTCCAACCCTTTGACACGGTCTTCATCGCCATGCAGCGCTGTTAGCATCAGTACTGGCACATTTGAGATCTCACGAATTTTTCTAAGCGTCTCAACACCATCGTCACCTGGCATCATGACATCCAGAATAATCAGATCAGGTTTTTGCTCAGCCGCCAGAATCAACCCACTGGCACCATTGGGTGCCACCGAACACCCATAACCCTCCGACTCGAATAGCTCTGAGAGCGATATCGTCAGTCGTCGATCATCATCGATGATTAGAATGTTCGGCGTCGTTGGTTGATCCATGGGTTAATCCTACCAGCACCACCCAGTAACCCCTGCATCTGCTTATCTTTAGATTTGTCAAGATTCGCCATCTTAAGTCTCATCTTTACACTTCTTAAGAGTTAACCATCGAAAAACCCGCCATAGTGTAGTCGTTCCAAATTCAGATACAGGAGATCAGCATGAAAACGACTCTAGCAATTTCATTCTCGCTCTTGCTGCTTATTGGCTTAACAGCCACAGCGGAGCAAGGCAAAAAGGTCATCGATAGCGATGGCGACGGATATATTTCGAAGACTGAATTCGTGGAAGGCCGTTCGTCTCGAGCAGCAGATCGATTTGACCGCATTGATACAAATGCGGACGGGCTTCTATCGGAAGAAGAAATGAGTCAGGCCCGGGAAGGACGGCGCGGTAAAGGCAAACGTCGCGGCTCAAAGAACCGTTTCGAAAAACTCGATAGCGACGGTAGCGGTGGCTTATCACGCGCCGAACTAGAAAATTCACGCCGAGGGTTCAGCGAAGAGTTATTTGTGAGCGCAGACTTAGACGGCAACGGCGAATTGTCTCGCGACGAAATGAAACAGGCGAGAAAGAACAGCCGCGCTGACTAATCTCGGTTATTTGAACCCCTATTCCCGTGCCACTGAGCCTCGTGGTGGCACGGGTCTTTTGCTGCTCAAACGCCTCCGGATGAGTGAGCGCCTGACTTTTGTGGCGGAAGAAAAAACGTCATCTAAGAGAGAACGCTTCTATAACAGTGCATTTGTTTGATTGCGGTGGCCGTATCTAACGCTATGTCATGACGATGACAGAAAAGACGCGAAGACTAAGAGACACTGACATAACAAACACTGTTGCTTGAAATGGCAATAATCACAGGGCCGAGAAATGAATATCTCTCACCGAAAACTACGTTGGTCTGCAAAAAAACTAGAGCTGCAAGACGTTCTCCCTGAGCCGAAAATTCATCGCATTTGGATCGGACATAGCTTGGTCAAGAGACCCTGTCCGGTTTTCATCGAGGGCGATGGTTTTGCACCCTGGATGGTGCCTGCGAAAGCGTCGATTGACGGTATGGCCTTGGAAGACTTAAAGATTTTGGAGAAGGGTACTCGTGTCCACGGCACGTTACCTGCGGCCACCGCCGGTGATGAAGCGGAAGTTAATTTAGGCTACACAAAAGCGACTTGGCGTCGGACCCCCTAGAGGCCATTGGGGTCAGGGCGATTACCCTGACCCATTCTTTTCCCGGGCCTCGGCCGATTTAGAACCCTAGATTGGACCCAATCTACACCACTTTATTTATTCGATGACTCGGTGGCGAACGTCGGTCTTGAACCGAACCGCCTCGGTTTTTTGACCGGGCGCGTACTCCAAGAAATAAGCTTCCCCGGATTCAGCCGCAAAAGTGAGGCGTAACTCTCTGAGCTTAGCACTCCGCTCAAATAACACGGGTTCTCCACTGTTGTTGAGTATCTGAAAGGCACCGTCACCCACTTCCAAGTCGGTCAACACTAAAGAAACTTCCATATCAAACGGGGGGCAACTCAAACAGACTGGTATAGGCCAACGAATGGCGCTGATAATTTGCGGAATGAACTCGATCAGAGTAATCCGTAGATCTGGTAAGTACTGTATGTGGCAATACGGAAAGAATACTTGGCTAAGGGTTCGATCGCACACAGGACAAAAACTCGCCACCGAGCTGTCGTCCATGTGACACTGTTCCCGAGGCCTATACATACCCGTGGCATAGTAACCACCGCCCTCCCACAGACCAACCACCCCAGGTGGCGTGTTCTGTACGGTAGGCACAGGTGTCGCAGCATCAATAAGATCTCCCCATTTGGTCGTATCTCGATCTAGGTCAGTCGTGATATTTGGTTGATCCGGTTCGCCCAAGTCCGCAGGATATGCGCGACCATTATCGCTGCCATCACAGATGTAACATTGGTACTCATCCGCCAAACCGCCGATGGAGTGCCCCAGTTCATGAGTTGTGACATTGGTGAAGGCACCGCCAATACTGGCGAATGCGACATCCCCAACTGCAAGGCCACCATGATCAGAATGATTTACCAAAACGACCACTGAGTCCACGTCAGGTGCATAGCCAGCCGCTTCGTAGATTTTATCGAAGGACTGGGTATAGAAACCTCGGGGCACCTCGCCAAAACTGGCAAGCCCGAGCCTCACATCGAAAGCAGTGTCGCGGTTGATGTTGTTGGCCAGATCATCGATCCCGGATTCAGGTGATATGGCATTCACACGCCATATATTGAGGGCACACAATTCGTTAGAAAACGGCGGTAGTTGCTGCATCCAGCTAAGCACACTTTGAACGGCATTGTTGAAATCAACTTGCTCCGACTCTGTGAATCCTTCACCGACAAAAACCAAATCAATCTTGTTGAAAGCCCCACTCTGGAGCACCGTTGCATATGAGTTACCATCCGGCTGAACCTGAACCTCCACCTGAGCCATCGATACAGCCGCTAAATGAAAACCCACCATACCTATTAGAATAGAAGGCCAAAGTCTCATAGTTGCACCTGCACTCGCCCCAGCGTTTTCGGCTCAGTAGTGGCTGATGACGTTCGCTCTTGGAATTCAACCTCAAATACATCAGCAATCATTGGCAGTTTTATGGAGAAATACTGTGCCTGTTTGTTGGGTCGCCTGCCCAGGTTATCTAAATGCACTTCGTAGTCACCTGTCGCCCGAAACGGAATCTCACGGGTATAGATTACAGATCCATTGGCATCCGCTATTCGCGCCACAAGCGTTCGAGCCGATTTCTTGCCGACTGGAACAACTCCCAGCGCAGGAGTCGCACGCACTAATGAAAGACCTATCTCATCCATGCGTAGTACCAAAAGTACGGAGGGTGACCGAGTGATGAGCAGCTTTTGCCTATGCCTTTCCACACCACCGTCGCTGATACTAACCACGTAACTACCCCGGGTTAGGCTTGGGACGATCAAAATCGCGTTTCGTGGATCATCCGGATCAACCTTGATCGATGTCAGGCGAGAACCCACAGTTGCGATCACCTTACTCGACAATGGATGATCCAGGGACATAAATAGTGGTTCACCAGGGGAAACCAAACGAGACGAGTGAGTCACGTCTTGGCTTGTTGGGTCACTGGGCTGCAGTTGGCATGCCGACAATAAAGCAAGTGCGAAAACCACGAGACCGATTCTTGGCAATCTCATGTGGCTTCAACAGGCTGAACGGTATCTGAGTCAAGTAAGTTATCGGGGCCCTGAGGGTTTTCCTCCAACAAAACAGGATTGTTGGGTCGATTGATTTGAACACGTATTTGGCGAAAGACACCAGACTGCGTGAACTTTAGGTTGTGGACCACGGCGCTTCTGGTCTCGTTTGCATCGAATCCGCCGGTGACAAACGTTTCCTTTTCGAATCCGTTTGGCGGCAGTGAACCACCACTGTTGATTTCGGTCACGGTGATCGGCAGTGCATCTTCAAAGCCTTCGCTTGAATTATTCGTGATATCAAAGCGCAAGGTGAACAATTGGTCCACTGTGGGCTGCAGAACATCAAGACCATTGATTATCTGAGTTGGAACATCTTCACCGCCTTGCTCCAAACGAATACTGTCCGTTTCAATTGACAAGTTTCTAGGAAAGGCCACAAAAGAATAGGTCTTCGTATCACCATGAGAAAGTGAGCCACCGCTGAAGCGGAAGTTCCATTTGGCCGAGAAACTGTCACCAACACCGTCTACAGCAGCAACAATGGGAGTGAAATTTCCAATCAGCGTGAACGTGTTGCCCTCTCTTGTTATCAGTGGATTGCCCTGTCCATCAAATTGGGCGACCGTGGTTGTCTGAGGATTGCCGTCGATCACAGCTTGAATTTCAACCTCAACGTCATCTACCTGATTTCCATTTGGCTTAATCCGGGCTTGTAGAGTCTTGGTTCCTTGTAGCAGCAACGTCTCAGAATCAAACTCCATACTGACTCTAGTCACGGTCCCGCAACCAATTAAGAAAAAAGCGAAACTGACATACACCGCAATTTTGAATTTCATCATCCTCTCCTCACTAGGAATTGTGTCGATAGACGCGTTGCCATTGCTGCTCGATTAAATACGCGGGAATTAGCTTAAAAATCCGTCAAAACCCGGCGCTTTTCGTTTTTTTTATAGTTCCGGCAGCAACAAACAGTGGACTTGGCGTACTTCGGTGACACTTCACGCTTGTATTCATGACGCTTTGAAAATATCTACCCAAAGGTAACCGAGAAATGAATATCTCCCACCGAAGACTCCGTTGGTCGGCAAGAAAACTCGAGCTGAGAGACGTGCTACCTGAACCTGAGATTCATCGAATTTGGATCGCACACAGTTCTGAAAGAAAGGCCTGCCCAGTCTTTATAGAAGGCAGTGGCTTCGCCCCTTGGATGATGCCCGCGACCGCGTCGGTGGATGGTATTCCTTTGGAGGATATAAAGATTTTAGAGAACGGTACCCGAATTCAAGGTACGTTGTCCGAAGCTACGGCCGGTAATGAAGCTCAGGTGAACTTGGGCTACACCAAAGCTATTTGGCGTCAATCCCCCTAAGAAGACGCGACTTTAAGGTCAGGGCGTAATTGCCCTGACCCACTCTTTCTCACTTCTTCTCAATCGTGCGAGAAAGCGAACTCCCCTTTGCCGAACACGCCAACTACGTGACAACGCGTATTGCACCGGAAAACCACCCTTTCCCCCTTGGGAAGAGAGCTTGTGAATCCGCGACAGAGCCCTTAACAAATCAATGGGTTAGGCCCTTTGTCAAACACAAGCGTTTTGTAATTAATGTTAAAACTGTGACTCATGCACGGTTGCAGCGCGGCACGGCGTGGTGAACTATAGTCCTCGTAGTACCGAAACAATAATAAGAATAATGAGTAACCTTGCACCCAATCAAAAAGTGGCCATTGTGCCTTTGTTCGTTAAAAAGACCCACGTGGCGTCCCTGTGGTTTGTGCCAAAAGCCAACGAGGAACCGAGCTTTACTGCCATGAAGGCCATGATGGGTTTGCAATCCTCCGAGGACGTTGAGTTGGGTAGCAGTACTTGGGTTGAACAGGAATCTATTCGACTCACCCGCATCATTGCTTCGCAAAAAATTTACTACCTGTGGTTTAAAGGTCGTACTACACCGGAATCCATGAAAGCAAAACTCAGCGCCTTGCAACAGGGCGGTGTTATGGGTGCCATTAAGATACTTGACAGAAATACTCAGTCATCGAATACGCTTGACGGCGCTGAATAAATCTAATCCCTGCAATTTAAGGCTCTATGATGGGCTTCGGGCTTCGGGCTTCGGGCTTTTAACATCGTCATCCTGGCGGATGCCAGGATCCAGTCATACTCCGCCGCGAAGCGGCTCCATCAATGACCTTGGCTTTTAAATGAGCAGCTGCGATGCCGAAGCCAGCTGTTCGCTCTCGGCGAGCGCGGTTTCGGCCAGCTCGTCGACAGCTTGATCCGCG
>JBCCFQ010000203.1:0-6583 GCA_039029655.1 Pseudomonadota bacterium
AGGAACCGGCTGCGATAGGTACTGCACAAACTGTTCCGGTGGCACTGGCTTGCCAAAGAAATATCCCTGCATGGTATGACAACCTTCGTTTCGCAGTAACATCACTTGATAGATACTTTCAACACCTTCGGCAATCACGTGGCGGTTTAGACTGTGACCCATTGCGATGATCGTGGAAACCAATGCCCTGTCTTCACCGTTACTGACCATGTCGACAACAAAAGATCGATCGATCTTGATTATGTCTATGGGTAGTTTTCTGAGATGACTCAATGACGAATAGCCAGTGCCAAAGTCGTCCATAGAAATGCTCAAGCCCAACACTTTGAGTCGCTTAAGCACTTTAACGACCTCGTCTGGGTGTTGCATGACCGAACTCTCGGTGAGTTCAATCCCTAAACAGTGCCCCGGCAAGTCGTGAAGGTCTAAGGCGTAGCGTACGTCCTCGACTAAGTCTCCCTTGCGAAATTGTTTGGGCGACACGTTTACTGCGACTTTGAGTTCCCCCAAGTTTGCATCTTTCCATTCGCGGATTTGCCGGCATGCCTCGAGAATCGCCCAGCGTCCTATGTCCGTGATCGTTCCGTTTTCTTCAGCCATGGGAATAAACTCACTAGGCGGAATCAAACCGAAGTTTGGATGATGCCAGCGTATGAGTGCTTCACAGCCAATGATGCGCCCCGCTTCGAAGTCCAGTAACGGTTGATAGAATAACCTGAATTGGTTGCGTTCCAGTGCAAGGGTGAGTTCTCGATCCAACTGCACTCTCTCATGATAGGCCGCATCCAGAGCGCTGTTGTACACATGGTAGCTGCCACCACCGGATTCCTTAGCACGATACATGGCAATGTCTGCCTGCTTTATTAGTCCCTCTGCATTATCGCTGTCCTTTGGATAGGAGCTGATGCCTATAGAGCCGCTGATATGCAGTTTTTCCTCCTCAATGAAAAACGGTTGTTCAAGAGTTTCAATAACTGCACGTGCCACACGACAAGACTGACTGATGCTCAAGTTTTGGAAGAAGACGATGATGAATTCATCGCCTCCTACACGGGCGATGAATCCGTTCTCGTTGAAATCCTGTGATTGAACGCACTGTTTCAGCCGAGTGGAAGCGCTAACAAGAAGTTTGTCACCAATAGCATGACTAAGCGTATCGTTAACAAACTTGAATCTGTCCAAATCAATATAGAGCATCGTCAGATATTGCGTGTCGCTGTCAGAGGATAGCGCATGGAAAATGGTCTCATCGAGTTTTCTTCGATTGGGTAAGCCTGTTACTACGTCATGAAACGCTAGATATCTGACCCGCTTGTCAGCACGCTCCAGGTTGTCTGTCATAGTGTTCAGGTCGTGGGCGACTCGACCAATCTCATCTTGTTCCTGACTAATCAGTCGTTGAGTTAAGTCGCCGGATTCTGCAATGGCGCGAATATGTGTTGCCAAGTGTCCCAGTCTCTTCAGAACTAACTTTCGAAGTAATACCCAAGTAAGGACAACATAAAGCAGGCCCGCTACGGCCAATAGTGCGAGCACAATGTTCAATCCGTCGCGGCCTAGTGTGAATAGATCTCTGGAAGTGTAGGTGACTAACGCGGCGATTGGGGACCCATAAATGTCATATAGAAGGGATTGATCACAATGATAGTTGCTTGGGCAGCTATCGAGCGTCGTCGAGCTGGGCGTTTCGATGATATCGAACTCCACGGCAAAGCGGCGTTGGTTGATATCGACAAAGCTCTGGTCTAGCTGTCTAGCCAAGGTTAAGCTACCCGCGGGTGTACCGAGTCCATCACCATCAAGGACTGGCAGGGAGGAAAATATATACGTTTTTCCGTTTATCTCTAGGAAACCAGAAACACTCTTATGTTTTTCTTTATGTAAGAGATCTTGAGTTCGAGTTGCTTTGAGTAGAGCGTCGGTGCCACCTCGATTGACTAAGATATTACCTTCAAGGTCCAAAACCAGAAACCATGAGATGCCCAGTCGCTGCAAAAGGTCATCGTCCATGTGATCTTCTTCGAACTCACTGTAATCACCCATAGCAAACCGGTACATGTCGTGCCAATGGCCCCAGTCGGTGGCTGTCTTCGTGAGATTTTGGGTTTCTGCTTGCAGCATCCCGTTGATGCGAGACAGGTTCTCTTTGGCGACGGAACTTTCCATGCTGTTGAACGCCGGCGCTATCAATAGCATCAGCAATGCATAGCCGAAGGCCACATGAGCGACCATGAGCAAGCTTAGTGCAACTAGGGTTTTTCGAGCGAGGGACGGTGCTCCCTGCATTGCCGGACTTGCACCCATGCTGGTGCTCTCCTCGAAACTGGTTGTACAACTTAAGTTTTTATCGGCAAGTCGCCCACTAACTTTAGTTGGGTGCGTTCGAGAAGGTTGTTAATAATCAATCGATTACAGGTTTTTACTCAGTTTATTGGCCCACCTTACTCTGCCGGCCTTACTCCCTTGCTTTCCTTGGGGCTTGCACCGGTTCTCAAATAGAACTCAAAGGCATCTTCCTTTTTTCCCTGTAGGTAAGGGACCATGTACAAAATAGTCATGGCTTCCAACGACCGGGCATGCTTCATGGGTCCAACATCCATGACTTCAAAGCCAAGTTTTGTTACCACTTCCGCTATGGCTTGTTTTGCATCACTGTGGTCACTGGCAATGGGAACAGTCACCGGTCCACCTGCGGCCGCTGGGTTAGCCATGACATGAAATCCGACGGTATTGAATGCCTTCACGACTTTGGCTTTGGGCTTAGCTTGCTGGATGATTTCGCCAGCGGACGTATCCACTGCCATGGACATTAATCCGTCATCACCAAAAACCAGCGCATTAGTGATATCGATGACGATTTTGTTTTCCAGCTCACCTAGCTGGGGTAGCAGCGACTCCATGGCACTCCAGGGTACAGCCAACAAAACCCAGTCAGAGTTTTGCACAGCTTCACTGGCGTTCATTGCGCTTGCGTCGGGACCTGTTTGGGCAATGAGATTGGTTACCGTCTCAGAGTCAGGGTTGCGGCTCCCATAAGTCACTTTGAATCCCAATTGTGCAAAGCGTGGACCGAGTGCTTGTCCCACTCGACCAGTGCCTAATACGGCGATAGATGGCATGGTGTCATATCCTTTTTTGTTTTGTGCGTCCATATCGCTCGAGATGAGGAAAAAGGTCAGGAACGCCGCGATTGCTGCTGATAGTCGCATGCCAGTATTATGCGGGATAGGTAATTTCTTGCCAAGAATCCGACCCGTGACAGGGCCCGGGTGAAATGGGTTAAAATGTACCCGTACTCCATCCCGCTAACTCTTGTTTCATGATGTTAACTAGATCTTTCAATCTACTCGCGATAATCGTTTTTTCGGCTGTTTGTCCGCAAGCTGAGGCGGATCCACCTGAAGACGAGTCTATTGCAGACAAACAAAGTTGTGTCTTGCTCCTTCATGGTTTGGCTCGAAGTGCTCGGTCCATGAAGAAACTCGCCAAGCACCTAGAGTCCGAGGGGTATCAGGCAATCAATCTTGACTACCCATCTCGCGCTGAAACTATCCAAGAATTAGCACGGAAAACCATCTCAAATGGTCTCACTCAGTGTACGGACGGCTACACGGTGAATTTTGTTACCCATTCATTGGGAGGCATTTTGGTCCGACAGTACCTGTCAAAGCAACAAATACCAAGTCTAGGTCGAGTAGTGATGTTGGGGCCTCCTAACAAGGGTAGCCAAGTGGTTGACCGTTTGAAGGACGTGTCCGGATTTGGTTTTGTTAATGGTTTGGCGGGTGGGCAATTGGGTACTGGCGAAGACTCCATTCCAAATCAACTGGGGGCCGCCAATTTCGAAGTCGGTATTATCGCTGGGACAAGAACCATCAATCCAATACTGTCACTGATGCTGCCAAATCCAGATGACGGAAAAGTATCCGTTGCGAATACCAAGCTTGAGGGAATGTCAGATCATCTGACCCTCCCGGTGAGTCATCCTTTTTTGATGAAGAACAAGCACGCAATTCGACAGGTCACGTATTTTCTAGATCACGGGCGCTTCGATCGCGACGAGGAAAAGAAAAACAAGTAGTGTTGGTTTTTTCATCTTTTAATTAAACTAGGCCAGCTCACACAAAAGCTTGGGAGGCGAAGTGGCCTACATTTTTCTTGCATTAGCGATTGTTGCAGAGGTCGCGGCAACGTCCGCCCTTAAAGCATCAGAGGAATTCACAAAATTAGTGCCTAGTCTTATTGTTGCTATAGGGTATGGTATTTCTTTCTACTGCCTATCTGTGGTCATTAAAACCATACCTTTAGGCATAGCTTACGCGGTTTGGGCAGGTGTCGGAATCGTATTGATCTCCTTGGTTGGGGTATTCTTCTACCGCCAAATTCTTGATATACCAGCGATTGTCGGTATGGTCTTGATTATTGTGGGCGTTGTCGTTATTTATGGGTTTTCTGACGTGGTGGAAAGCGCCTAGAGTTCCAAACCTAGATAGCGGTTGTGACGTCCAAAGAAAGTAGCGCTATTGCTTCAAGGAGATAATCATGGAAATCGAAAGTCTAGCCCTAATCATTCCCGTCGCTTTGTTTGTTTGTGTGACGCTGATCATCTTTGCGCACTTTTATTTCAAGCATCGGGGTCGCCAATTGGTGTTGCAAGCACTTCAATCTAGTTTGGATAAAACCGGCAGTGCGGATCAAAATTTGATGGACGCCTTAGCCATCGACAAGCCAAGCCCAGCAGCGGACTTGCGAAAAGGATCTTTATTTTTAGCCATAGCAATAGCCATTGGGTTGTTTGCGCTTTTCATCGGTGAAGCCGATGCTCTTGGCCCGTTGTTGGGTATCGCCGCTTTTCCAGCACTTATTGGCCTGACCTATTTGGTTTTTTACCGGATATCGTTTCGTAAGAGTCAGGCGACCTAAGCAATTTTTTGTAAGCCAAAAACAGCCAGCCCAACAACAAGTGCGGTAATACTTATAATATCTAACTTTCTGCCGGTGCTTGTCGTGATAGATCGATTCATTTCGACTTCCCGCTCTCGTTTAATACCTTCTGGTGTTAACTCAAAAACCCAAGCAAAGATAACTGCTGGTGGGAAACCTAGAATGAAGAGTGCGCCAATAAATCTTATGGTCCAAGGGGGTAAGTTAATGGCCGCAAAGAGGATACTGCCAAGCTGTAAAAGCACCCAGGCAACAAGAATATAGACCAGACCGAAACGAACGACATTGCGTCGTTGCAATTCCTGCATAAAAGAGCCATATCTGTCGTCGTTCGCCATACTATGACCGATGTTTTGCACCCAAGGCTCCTATTGTTGTTGTTCTAAAAGGTTGAGCCAGACAGGGTAACTATAACACCGTCTATTCGAATTCTGGTTAACGCGATGCATCATTCTCGCAGTAAATGATGGCTAGTCCTGAAAAATTCTCTGTTCAATCAAGTTCATAATGATGCTTTCTCAGATCGCATTTTGTTGCAGTGTTTTGTCAAAATTTGCTCAATTTGCGTATCTTTCTTGTTGCTACTTGATGGCGTCTTGAGGTGGCGGCTGGCTAGATAATTCGGTTTCTCCTGCTAAACTTTTAGATACATTCTTTCGCCTAAAGTTGAGAGGGGCACTGTCATGACGAAGCGACTGTGTTTTCTGTTGGTTTTGGTTTTCATGTCGTTGCCTGCGGCCGGGCAAAGTTCAGATCGCGCAATTTTGGTTCTGCTTTCGGACTTCGGTCTCACGGAGCACTATGTGGCCACCATGAAGGGTGTGGCATATTCTGTAGATGGATCGCTCCAAGTGCAGGACTTAACCCACAACATCGAGCCGTTTGATATTTGGCAAGCATCTTATCAATTAAAATCGACGATGAGTTTTTGGCCTGAAGGGACGGTGTTTGTTGCGGTGGTGGATCCGGGTGTTGGCACCAATAGGAAGTCAATTGTGGGTCGTACGGGTCGCGGTCATTATGTGGTTGCGCCGGACAACGGTATCTTTACCTTAATCGCTGATGCTCATGGACTTGACGCAATACGTGAAATTGACGAAAACCTGAACCGTTTACCCGGCTCCGAGGATGCACATACTTTTCATGGTCGAGATGTTTATGTATTCACCGGTGCGCGCTTGGCTGCAGGTGTTATTTCATTTGCGCAAGTTGGGCCTGAGCTAGAGTCCCCTGTGGTTCGGATCCCTTATCAGAAACCTACGCGTAGCAGCTCCGATGTTATTGTGGGTAACGTGGCGCATGTAGAACAACCTTTTGGCAATATCGTAACCAACGTATCTGCTGAAATGATCACCGGATGGGAGCTTGAGCCGGGTGTGGACACTCAAATTTATGTGGAAGTGTTACGCTCTGACAAGGTGATCTTTTCTCGGCCTCTACCTTTTGTACCCTCGTTTGGTTATGTGGATGATGATGAACCACTTATATACGTTGATTCCGCTGGGATAATGGGATTGGCCATCAACAATGGACACTTTGCCAACGTATTCAATATTTATGCCGGTTCAAGCTGGTCGGTGAGGCTGACTCGTATGGGATCTAGTTAATGGTAAAAAGGCTACGCGTCTCAAGGTCAATC
>JBCCFQ010000204.1:0-6571 GCA_039029655.1 Pseudomonadota bacterium
ACAACGGGGCAATCACCAAACTGACAATCGCCATGACATTAATCAAAATGTTCATGGATGGACCGGAGGTATCCTTGAAGGGATCACCCACGGTGTCACCAACCACCGCGGCCTTATGAGTATCCGATCCTTTACCACCTAGGTTTCCTTTTTCGATGTACTTTTTCGCGTTGTCCCAGGCGCCACCAGCATTCGCCATAAACAACGCCATGAGGACACAACCCAACAAACCACCGCCTAACATACCGCCTAACGCTTCGGGTCCTAGCAAAAATCCAACCGCAACCGGGGCAATCACCGCCAACAAGCCAGGGGCGATCATTCGCTTCAGTGCAGCGTCGGTGGCGATTTGAACACAACGAACGCTATCGGGCTCTGCCTTACCTTCTAGCAAACCGGGAATCTCTCGGAACTGGCGTCGTACCTCTTCAATCATATCGAAGGCGGCATCACCAACCGCGGTCATGGTCATGGAGCTCACCAAGAATGGGAATATACCGCCTAGGAAAATACCAATGAGCACAATGGGCTCATTCAAGATCAGCACAAAGTCCTCGTTGTTGTGCGAAACCACTTCGATGTAGGCGGTAATGATCGCCAGTGCAGCTAGAGCGGCGGCGCCAATAGCAAAGCCCTTGCCGATAGCAGCTGTAGTATTACCTACCTCATCCAGAGAATCTGTGATTTCCCGAGTCTCTTCACCCATGGCCGCCATCTCAGCGATGCCACCGGCGTTATCCGCCACTGGCCCATAAGCATCGATAGCCATGGTAATGCCAACGGTGGCCAACATACCTACAGCAGCAATACCAACACCGTAAAGATCGGCCCATTGGTTAGCGAAAAAGATGATGACACAAATGGTCAATAACGGAATGGTCACTGACTGCATGCCCACCGCGAGACCAGAAATCATTACCGTGGCCGGACCTGTTTGACCGGAACCTGCGATCTTTCGAACCGGAGATCCACCGGTGTAATACTCGGTCACCAGGCCGATGATGGTGCCACCTACAGCCCCCGAAACCACAGCGCCCCATACACCGACGGAAATTTCCAAACTCTGCATGAGCAAGTATGCCGCACCAATGAAAATAACCGTTGAGCCAAAGGTACCGAATCGAAGCGCTACCTCAGGTGACTTACCCGAAGCGATCTTAACGATCAGAATTCCTAAGAGGGAACAAACCAAACCAGTGGAGGCCAACAGCAGAGGCAAAGCCATCAGGTTCTCACGTGCCCCCATTTGGGCAATAACGGCAACTGGAAGTGTGGATGCAATGGCAATACTCGCGATCATAGATCCACAGTAAGATTCGAAAATGTCGGAGCCCATTCCGGCCACATCGCCCACATTATCACCCACGTTGTCGGCAATCACTGCGGGGTTTCGGGGATCATCTTCCGGGATGCCAGCTTCAACTTTGCCCACTAGGTCTGCACCAACGTCGGCACTCTTGGTGTAGATGCCACCACCCACACGGGAGAACAAGGCTACCAACGAGCCACCCATACCAAACCCGTGGAGTACTTCCGCACCCTCAGCACTACCACCAAACAAAACGTACAAAAAGCCCAGGCCTAATAGACCCATCGAGGCAACACTAAGTCCCATGATTGATCCACCATAGAATGCGACGCTAAGTGCCGCGGCAGATCCACTGGTGTTGGCTGCTATGGTGGTTCGCACATTGGCGCGGGTGGCGGTATACATGCCGATACCACCTGCAACCGATGAGGAGAACGCACCCACCAAAAACGCGATGGTTGTGTCTTGCCCCAGGGGTGAGAAAAAGATCAAAGCCGCGATAACAATTACAAAGCCCCAGAGAATTGAATATTCCCGTTTTGTAAAAGCCATAGCGCCTTGATGAATCTGTTCGGCAATCTTGGCCACCTGGCCCTCACCACCGGGATAGCGTTTCACCATCGCGTAAATAACAAAAGCAGCGAGCAGCCCTATGCCGCCCATTACTAATGGAATGTATTGAGTATCCATGATTCCCCTTTGTCGTTTTCGGCGCCGAAGCGGTCCGATTTTTTTCACCCGGTCGTGTAAACAGTAAGAGTACCCAAGGTGTTTATCTTTGACGGGCCCTGACCCGTCAAAGGCGCGCTATTGTATAGGATTTGCACCGGCGCCTACACAACTTAAGTCTCAATAGTCCTTGGAATTTGCACCCGATTTTCGGGAAAATTCGAGTTCAAAGATCAACTTACAACCGCACCTATATTGGCGCAAAGAAAATTTCTTCATTAAAAACAGAGGATTATGTCCAGTTTTCGTAAAAACTGTAGTGGGACCCGCGCTTTTTGTTAGTTTAAGGACTCAAGGGGTCTGGGGCGTTCTATACCGTAACCTTGCACGTAATCCACACCCATTTGACGCACCAGGGACAGTGCGGTTTCGTCCTCCACATGCTCAGCCACGACCTTAATATCTAGAGTGCGCGCCAAGTCAACCATGGCGTTGACCATGGCTCTATTGATTGGGTCATGAGCCAAGGTCCGAATAAACGTGCCGTCAATTTTCAAGTAATCCATACCTAAATTTTTGAGGTTGGCAAAAGAACTCAAGCCGCTGCCAAAATCATCCAGAGCAAAACTACAACCCATACCATGCAGTACGGCGATGAACCGTCGGGCGTGCTCCAAATTGGTCACAACCGAGGTTTCAGTGACTTCAAAACAGATTTTCGCAGGGTCGACACCGGTTTGGTCCAGACACTCCACCACATACTCTAAGAACTGACTATCACCGATGGTCTGACCCGATAGGTTAATGGTGCAGATTCTTCGGTCCGGTAAGCGGACATCCCCATTACGCAAAGCATTCAACGCATTACTCACCACCCACCGATCAATGGTCGGCATAAGATGGTATCGCTCAGCCGCGCGTACGAAGGACGGGGGTGAAATCTCAACACCGTCTTCGTCCCTGAGTCGTAACAAAAACTCCAGAGCCGGACCGTCTTTGGAATTGCTCACCAGTGCGACTATGGCTTGAGTAAATAACTCAAATCGATCTTCCTTAATGGCGGACTGAAGTTTTTGCAGCCACTGAATCTCACCACGTTGACGAGCGACGGCCTCATCCTTGGCAGAGTACACATGAACCAATCCACGCCCCCGCTGCTTGGCGAAGTAACAAGCCGAATCGGCGGCGCTCAAGGCATCAAACACCGTGCCACTTTCTTGGCTGATTTCCACCAGACCAATACTCACCCCAATATCAAAGATCTTGTCACGCCATATAAATCGGTATTCACGGACCGCCGAGCAGACCTCCTCTGCGATTTGTTGTGCCTTTGGCAAGGGACAGCCTACCAACAACATACCAAACTCATCGCCACCTAGACGACCCACGCTGTCAGAGTCACGTACTTTGTCTTTGATGATGCCAGCGACTTCTCGCAACATGTTGTCACCGGCCATATGCCCGCAGGTGTCGTTGACGGCTTTGAAACGATCCAGATCCATATAGCACAGCACATGACTGGAATTGCTGGAGTGGGCGTCATTCAGCATCTCTTCCAAACGACGTTCAAATTCTCTGCGGTTGAAAAGCCCCGTGAGTGCATCATGACTGGCTTGATAAGAGTCTTGCTTGGATAGACCCCTGAGCTCCGTCACATCGTGCAGCACCACCACGGCGCCAACAATTTCGCCACCTGGATTGTCTTTATCCCCGTTTTGGCGGATGGGAGAAGCCGTCACCTCAATGGAGTATTCTGAATCGCCGCCCCTAGACAGTAGCAAGGCACGCCGACCTAAGTTAACTCTCCGATCCTCGCTAAGACATATCTGCACAGGATCTTTCAATGGTTTACGGCTGCTCTCATCTACCAAGCTCAGTATCTGGCTGATGGGTTTTTGCTCCGCCTCTGATTGTTCAACATCCGTGAGTTGCTCAGCGGCTCGATTCATATAGTCAATTTTGCCAGTGATGTCTGTGGTAATAACTCCATCCCCAATGGATTCCAGCGTTACCTTGGCACGACCATTGTCTTGAGACAGCACCCCCCCGGGTGCCGGTCCTAGTATGGTGAGCAGCGCTTTCTTACTTTGAAAGTCCTCAATGGGTCGAACCAGAACCTGACTCCAAAAGCTGGTTACATCCTCCGCTGCCGTAAGAAACTCAATGGTGGCCTGGGCGGTGAGCTTTTCTCGATTCATCACCGAGTGCCAAGTCTTGAGAGCCAATTCCCTGGAGTCTGGATGCACCAGATCCAACATGGAACTTCCTACCAGGCGGCCGACGCTCAGATTGGTCTTGTCTGCCGCCACGGTGTTTGCGAAAAGAATGGCTTCAGTATGAACAAAAACCGGCTCGGGTACGGCGGCGGACAATTGACTAAATAGAGCCTGGCCCGACTTGCTTGGCCGCCCACCCTCTAATGACTTAAAGAGTTTGTTCACCGTGGTTTCCAGGCGACCCACTTGATCGTGGCCTTCAACCACTATTTGCTTGAACTCACCGGTGTTCGCGACTTCTTCTAAGTCAGTGCTTAGTTTGGCGATTCGAGAACGATCCCGACGGCGCAACAGCCACAGAAACAGCAATGATAGGACGATGCCTACCAGCGAGGCTATGGCGAGTATTTCCATGTTCAGCGTCATAAATCTTATTCGATTGAGCCTTCTTATTAAGGTCTGAGCTCATTCCCTACCGGCCTTTTGTGAGACATAATGCGCTCATTGTTAGCATAACGGATGGTAAACTGGCTTGGTAAGCTTAAGTCACCATAATGCAACGGAATTTAAGGGAGTTTCTGCCTTGCCCGCACATTGGCTGGCACTGGTGCAGCACGTTCAGGGAAGCTCGTATTATTCAACAAAACCCAACGGAACAACGGCGTAAACCATGAATCTAGAAACAGCACGATCTCAAATGATCGAACAACAAGTCAGGGTATGGGAAGTTTTGGACCCTAGGGTGCTGGAAATCATGTCTCAAGTCCCACGAGAACGGTTTGTGCCTGAAGCTTTGGCGGAGGTCGCCTTCGCCGATAACAACATCCCTCTGGCCCACGGACAATGCATGATGGCACCCTGCGTAGAGGGTCGGTTGTTACAGGCTCTTGGGGTCAGTGGGGATGACACCATCTTGGAAGTGGGAACCGGCAGCGGATTTTTGACAGCCTGTTTCGCAAGACTGGGGCAGTCGGTTTTGAGTTTGGACTACTACGAAGACTTCACCAACGACGCTCAAAAAAAGTTAAAGACCTTGGGCGTGAACAACGTCACCTTGGAAACCCAGGACGCCACAACGCTGAGTGTGAAGAAAAAATTTGATGTCATTGCCATCACAGGCTCAACCCCGCAAAAACAACACAACTTCTATGAAGCCTTAAAGGTGGGGGGACGGATGTTCGTTATCGAAGGGGAAGGACAACCCATGGAAGCGCGCCTGGTGACTCGATTGTCTGACTCGGAATTTTCCACAGAATCGCTGTTTGAGACATCAGTACCCGCGTTGATCAACACCGAAACAAAACCCGCTTTCGTTTTTTGATGCAACATCTGTCAGCTGAACAAGCTGCCGCCGCCTTGAAGCAAGGGGAGGCGTTGGTTTTGGACGTCCGAGAAGACTGGGAGTTGGCCATAGCAGCGGTGCCGAATGCCACTCATATCCCAATGAACCAAATTCCTAATCGGCTTGAGGAACTTGATCCAAATCAAACCATCTTAGTGTTGTGTCACAGCGGCGTACGTAGCCAAAGTGTGACCAATTATCTGATGGGGATGGGGTACCAAGATGTCCACAATATCGTGGGCGGGATAAGCGAATGGTCCAAAACTGTGGATTCCCGCATCCCTATTTACTAAACGCTCATTACGACAAACTCGGTTGGCACAAATCCGATTTAGTGATATAGTCAACTAAAACACTAACTCATTAAGGTAGGGTGCCACTGACCCTTGGCCTCAAAACAAAGGAATCAACGGTATGTCAAACGCTAAGCTTTTGATACTTATAGCGATCTTTAGCGTATTCTCATTCCCAGCCAAAGCCGAAACGCTGATGGAAATCTATCAATTGGCCCTGGAACGGGACCCGCTGATGCGTGAAGCCGAGGCCAATCGGATGGCGACCCTGGAGAGTAAGCCCCAGGCCCGAAGCCAACTCCTCCCTCAGATAAACTTTTCCGGTAGCAGGGAGAATCAACAGCAAGACGGTTTCTCCACTTTCCCGCAAAGAAATGAGCAAGGAGTTGTAGAGGTTTTCACCAACCTACAAGACGACGACACCGATAGAACATCCCTAACCCTGAGTCTGCGTCAGACGTTGTTTCAGTGGGATCGTTGGGTGGCGCTCAAACAGGCAGACAAACGAGTGGCCCAGGCCGAAGCCGATTATGCTGCTGCCCAGCAAGATCTTATGCTGAGAGTGGCCCAACGATACTTTGGCGTGTTGGGTGCCCAAGACGCGCTAGAATCAGCCCAAGCGGCAAAAGAGTCATTTGCTCGCCAGTTAGAACAAGATGAAAAACGGTTCGAAGTGGGTCTTATTGCCATTACGGATGTCCAAGAGTCCCAAGCTGCCTTTGATCAATCCATCGCCGACGAA
>JBCCFQ010000205.1:0-6564 GCA_039029655.1 Pseudomonadota bacterium
CGCTTTTCTGCTTTGCAATCCAACGTATCTGCAGACCAACGCCTACGATATAGGTCACCAACAAAACTAGGTACAAGCCCTTAAGCACAGGGCTCTCTATGGAATCCAAAATTGGGTCACCGATGGGTAGGCGCAGCAAACCATCGGTAACCGCTGGAATACAATGGAAAAGTAACGTGGCGGAATAGCTGATTGCCTGCAAATAGCGAGAGAAACCACCGAACAAATTAGTAGATGCCGCCACGGTGCCGACAAACAAGGCACCTAAGGTCAGTATTCCTAGGGTGTGGGCGGGCCCAAATTCGCCGCGCTGAAATATCATCAAAGCGGTGGCGGCGGTGATCAGTGTTGTCAGTAAATAGATCTGACCGGATCGTGTGCCAAACGTGATTTCTTTGAAGGTTACAAGGGCATAAATGCCACTGATAAGGGCGGTAATGCCCATAATTGTGTGAAACCAACCGAGGGGGATCATTTCTGGCATGGCCGTATCCTCTTATTTTTCCAAAGATATTAGCAAGGGCCGCTAATGTTGGACAGGGGCAAGGTGCAATCACAAAGATTCTAGGTGCTACAGAAAATAATAGACCAAACCGGCGATGACTTTTGGCATGATGTGGCGCATCTCTACGAAACATCCAGCGTAAAGACAAAAACTAGGAAGAGTTTCATGATCAAGCTTGTTCAAATTGTCGCTATCACAATCGCACTGACTCTCGCATATCCCACCCAAAGCATTGCAGAAAGTCGTCAACAATCGGTGCTAGTAACAGGTGCCAGTTCCGGGATCGGACGCCACCTCGCGGAAACCTTAGCGGAGAACGGGCATCATGTTTACGCGGGAGCTCGCAAAGAGAAAGATCTGTCGGAGCTCAACGCGATCGAAAACGTAACTGCAGTCAAGCTTGACGTGACAAAGCAAGATCAGATAGATGCCGTTGTCTCGATGATTGAGGAAGCGGGTTCCGGATTACACGGACTGGTCAACAACGCAGGAATAGCCGGTGGCGGCCCCGTTCTCCAGACAGACATAGAAGACCAACGTTGGGTATACGACATCAATGTAGAGGGTGTTTACCGCACGACAAAAGCCTTCGCACCGCTAGTTGTAAAATCCGAGGGTCGCATAGTCACCACCGGCTCTATATCAGGCACGATCTCATCATCTGCGGGTAGCAGTGCCTATAGCGGCAGCAAGCATTGGATTGAGTCCTTTACCGATTCCCTGGCTGCGGAAATGACACCCTTAGGTGTTTTCGTGAGCGTTGTCGAGCCAGGTAACTATAAATCGAAGATCCGTCGAAGCAGTGTGACAAGACAACACGAAAAAGCACAAGCATTTGGCAACGAGATCACAGAGGACATGAAAAAAACTCTCGAAGCCACAGCCAAACGCGAATTGTCATATAAGGAACCTGATGACGTCTCAAAAGCCTTTATGCATGCGTTATTCGATGAAGCACCTTTGCGGCGATATGTTGTAGTTCCAAACGAGCGAGAACAAGAAATTACCATACGCACCAAGATCAACGAGCTAGTACAGCTTAATCAGTGGGGACCTTATAGCTACGACCGGGAACAACTCATCGCAGTGTTGGACGCGGCATTGGTCAGAGAAACAGCGCTGACGAAAGAAGAGTGACCAACCATTTTGAAAAGGCATCAAGCCGTTTGTTAACGGCGGACGATTTAGCTGAATTTCCGTCTCCGGAAGCAGACTTCGTTTACCCTTACGGCTCTGATCCAGAGCAGTTTGCTGAGTTGCGTCTACCTGAACGTGATGGCCCCTATCCTGTAATGGTGCTCATACATGGGGGATGTTGGTTAGCGGAGTATGACCTGGCCCATATTCGCAATCTTGCCAAAGCATTTGCCGACACTGGTATCGCCACCTGGACTTTAGAGTATCGCCGGGTTGGAGATGTAGGTGGGGGTTGGCCTGGCACCTTTGAAGACATCATTGAAGGTACGGTGCTGCTAAATTCTATTCGCACAAAACACAATCTTGATACGGAAAAACTCATTGCTTGTGGCCACTCTGCCGGTGGCCAGCTAGCTCTGTGGCTTGCAAGTGTGCCGCATGAGTTTCGCGTGGATGGCTTTATTCAACCGAGAGGGATCTTGGCCTTAGCCCCAGCAGCAGATCTTTGGTATCTACATAAGATAGACATTTGCGATGGCGTGGTTAACAAGCTTATGGGCGGCTCTCCAGAAGAGATGCCAGGGCGCTACGCTCAAGGCTCCCCAATACAAAGACAACCCCTAGGGATTCCACAGTACGTCGTGATTGGTGCTCACGATTCCACATGGAAACCAGTTGTTCATCGCTACTGTTGGGCTGCCCGAGAATCAAATGACGACGTGGTATGGATCGATGCAAATGAGTCTGGGCATTTTGAAATGATCGATCCTCGTTCGAATACTTGGCCGCTGGTGAGAAATGCGGCATTTGGTTTATTGGATGCTCTTGGAGGAAAGTAACGATGGTAAAATCCGAGGAGCGCAGATAACTCAATTTTTTTGAAACTCATGAATCAGGCTGTTTATGGGCAACATGAGATGAGTTACCAAACCGATGCGACGAATACGAAACCTATCGAGACCGCAATTGACAGATCACTCAGTTCTTTGAAGCAAGGACCGATACTTTCGAGCCTCTGCTGCTGAGTCGCTCTGTTCTGCCCATCGCACAAGTCGCTCAAGAATCCGAACCACGGCCGGATCATCCGCCGGTTTTTCTGATAAGCCGTCCCAAACCCCTTTCAGTATTGGCCCGGCTTCTTGGAGTTTTCCTTGTCCCAGCAATGATTCACCCAGAGCCGTCCTGGCTTGCACCGCAAGAAAATGATCGTCTGGAACCGCAGAGGCAAAGATCTCGATTGCTCTTCTGATTTTCGGTTCTGCTTGGTCGTGTCTTTGTGTCTTGAATAACAACGCGGAATAGCCCAGTAATGCCGAAGCAATATAGGGGTTATCCGGCTCGAGGGTCTGAGTATAGACGTCCAAAACCTGCTCAAACACCACCTCGGCCTCTTCGTAACGTTTGATTTCTGTGAGCAACCGCCCCAGATTGTTATTGTTGTAGGCACTAAACTGATGAACCTCACCACGTACTCGATTGGAGTGAGCAATGGCCTCTCGCAAAAACTTTTCTGACTTTTCGTACTGGCCCATATCCTTGTAGAGACGTCCTAGGTTAGACATCCCGACATCTAGATTTGGAAAGTCCACGCCCAATAACTTAGGTTCTTCTTCATACACTTCAAGATATAGTTTCTCTGCTTCCTGATAGTCACGCTTATCATGTAGCACCGCCGCCAAGTCGTGTTTATAAGTCTGCACCGTTGTTGGCATACTAGATGCTCTCTTACTAATAGCGTCCAAACTGCGACGCAAATAAGACTCTGAATCGTCCAACTTCCCTTGAAAGTGGAATATTTGACCGATGGCATGCAACGACGACATGGCAACAAGGTCACCGCCTTCCGACTTGAGCCTTTCACCCAGCGCCAACGCTTCTTTTGTTTTCTCCAAGGCTTCATCGTATTTACCTAAATGAAAAAGCGCCTGGCCCATTTCATAGGTTTGGGTGGCGTGTAACGTGGTTCCTTGGAGCCCAACCCGCTGAATGATTCTCCCTGCCTCAAGTATGTTGTTCCGTGAATCTTCCGTGTCACCCATGAGATACTGAGTACTGCCAAGTTCCAACAAACGGTTGGCAAGATCCTCTTGCTGATTGAGCTCACGACTGAGTTCGATGGCCTCAGTGAGCTTTTCCACCGCAGAATCGTAAGAACCCAGATAGCCGTACACAGTGCCTACAGTGGCCAAAAGCTCAGCACGGATGTCTGGCTGCCCATACAAGTCGGATTTTAGTTTTTCCGCACCCCGATCTAATATCTCCGTGGCACTAATCGCCTGTCCGTGGGACTGGTCTGGATTAGCTACGCGGAAGATATCTTTTAGAAACTCGGAAACCGCGGCCGTCTTTTGCGCCTCGAGTCGAACCCGATCGCGTTCCGCTGTGACTTGGTTGACATGATAAATACCGCCTATTAGGAGGCTCATAAGAAAGATCGCACTCCCGGCAACGGCAATCCGATTTCTGGAGACAAACTTCGACAACAAATAAAAGTATCTGTGTTCCACAGCTTGAATTGGTTTACCTTCTAAATAGTTCTGTACATCGTTAGACAGTTCCCCCACGCTGGCATAACGCTCGTCCGCATCCGCCCTTAAGGCCATCATCACAATGTTGTCTAGTTCACCGGCCAGCTGACGTCTCACCGATTGCTCTTTGTTTTTTGATCGGCTGGGTCGATCGGGAAGACTATGAAATAGTTCGTGTTCAATCTCACTGGGGCGCTTACCGGTGAAGTCATGAGGCCGCTTACCGGTAAGCAACTCATACAACAGCACCCCTAAGGAATAAATATCACTAGATGTCGTTACTCGCTTCCCAAGAACATGTTCTGGACTGGCGTAATCTGGTGTTAACGCATAAAGGGTCTCTGGGCGATCGCTGGAAGAGGTGTCCAACAACCGTGCGATACCAAAATCCAGCAACTTTGGTACGCCATCTTCTGTGACCAGAATGTTCGAGGGTTTGATGTCACGATGAACAACAAGATTTCGATGGGCATACTCCACTGCCCTGCATACCTGTCGAAACAGTTTGAGTCTTTGTCTAATGGACAGCCCATCGGCATCACAATAGTCGTCAATTTCTGTTCCAGAAACGTATTCCATGACCAAGAAAGGCAGCCCATTCTGGGTTTCACCTCCATCGATCAAACGAGCAATGTTTGGATGCTCGAGGTTTGCAAGAATCTGCCGCTCGGAGCGAAAGCGCTTCACAATTTCTGGCGTGGGGTGTCTCGAAGCTAAAACTTTTATTGCAACGCGCTGTTCAAAATCTTCATCGATCCGCTCACCGAGATACACACTACCCATACCACCTTCACCCAAGTTTTTGATAACCCGGTAGCGGCCCACAGTCTCGCCTGTAGGCAGATCATCGGTGACTGCCAGTTTGGCAACCTGGCTCACGATGTCTGAGATGGAGTCCGAAGCATGACTCTCAGTTGCAAGCAGCGACATCACTTGGTCGTATAACTCACTATTAGAACCACAAGCCTGTCTCAAATATGCCTGGCGATCTCCAGCGGCATGAGATTTGGCCTCGCGAAATAGTCTCTTCGCCGCTTGCCAGAAGTCTTTGTCCTGGGGCACATCCCACCTTTATCGTTGTATTGCCTTGTGACGGTAATGAGCAGTGTATAGGAAAGTGGATGTTGCGACGCAACTGGAGGTCGGCATTGTGACTCTCGTATTCGCCGGTGAGTTTGAGAGAAGGTTGGCTTGGGCGGGGAACCTCCAGCCAAAGCTGTGGAATGACAGAGAGCCGAGTTTGTTTGGCGTAAGAACGCTGCTATGGCAATTTGTGTGCGGTGACGCTGGGAGTACATCTTGCTAAATCGAGTCTAGCCTAAGAAGCGTCAGCGAGCGCTGGAATGGTCTTACGCAATGTCAGATACATATACAAATACACCAGCATTGCCGTTACAGAAGCGATACCGCACAAAACAAACACGCCGTTGTACCCCAGGTTATAGCCCAAAATAGACGCTGCCATATTGGGCCCCAGATAATTACCAAACCCTTGAGCTGCCGGAATAAGTGCAGGAAAACGACCGGTGCGATCAACATTTGCAATTGTGGCCGCTTGATAGATATCTACAAAAATCCAGCAGAAGTTGAACATAAACATGCTAATGGCAACGTTTACGTTATTAATTCCAGTAACCAACATGACAACGATTGTGGCTTGGAATATCAGTGTCACCAGTAGCGGTCGAGCCAATCCGTAACGGTTACTCAACAATACTGCAAACAAACAACCGATCACCGAAAAAACTGAAGATACCCAAAGCATACTGGCCACCCAGTCCGGTGATGCTTCAGACTCCGAAGCCGCTAGCTCAATATAAGTCCAATAGGCGCCAATGTTGATGTAGGTAAATACGATCGCCGCTAGGACCAGCCAAGGAACATACGCCGGAACGTCTTTTCCCACTGCCGTTGGTTTGGCGATTTCAATCTCACCGGCATGCGAGACCTGGCTGGTAACGGGTCGTCTTGGTAACCAAGTAATGAAAAACAGGCCCACAACGAAAGTAGCAGCCAATACCCAATAGATTCCGTTCATTGACAAGTAGGGCAAGAACTTAAGCTCAGCACCTTGTGAGCCGGCGAAGGCAAACAGTTCCAGTCCAAAAGCAAAAGCCGGTCTAGAGTGACCGGCGATTGTGGCAACAGCAATACCCGTATAGACACCCGCACCAATGCCCGCCGCCAACCTTAGCCACAGAGTTGCTTCGTAACTCTGATAGTAGACGCACATTAGGTTGGCACCAATGGCCACCACAGCAGCAGCCACCGCCATATAACGACGATCAAGCCGGGCCATGTAAAAAGCTGACAGCACGGCGCCAATGGCTAAGCCCGCAAGGTCATTGCCTGCAACACGACCCACCTGGATTTCCGTAAAACCCAGGTGCTTAA
>JBCCFQ010000206.1:0-6541 GCA_039029655.1 Pseudomonadota bacterium
ACACGCTCTAGTCTTGGATCACCTCGAACATGGGCGGCAACCTCGTAACCATCCATCCGTGGCATTTCAATGTCCAAAAGAATAATGTCAGGTACGTGTTCTTGCATGATAGAAACAGCGTCTGCGCCATCTTTAGCAGTCATGACACGCATACCGTTTCTTTCAAGCAATCGTTCGGTCACTCTTCGCACGGTAATAGAATCGTCCACTACCAATACAAATGTCCTCTGGTCCTCTGTAGATCCAGAATCTGGTGCACTTTCCGATGGTTTTCGCAATACGCGAACCAAGGCCACGGGATCCAGAATGACAGCCGTGCTACCGTCGCCCAGTATTGTCGCGCCTGAGATGCCCCTGATGCTCCCGATTTGTGGTCCAACGGATTTCACAACAATTTCTTGGCGATCCAACATCTCGTCCGTAATCAACGCCGTGGAAAATTCACCCGCACGAACCATAACTAAGGGAACGGTAGACTCATCTTCGGGAATACGGGAAGGCTCACCGCCTAACAATACCCCCAAATGCTGCAACTGATACTTTTCCCCACCATAGTTAAATGCCGGACCATTTGGAGATAAATAGCTTTCCAATTCACCGATAGATATACGAGCAATACCTTCGATAGAAGGAAGCGGTAAGGCATAGATGTTCCCAGCCGCGCGCACCAACAAGGCTTGGCTGATGGCTAACGTAAACGGCAAACGAATACTAAACTTCGTTCCAGCACCAGTCTCCGAATCAATAAACAACGAACCACCCAGCTGTTTGATTTCGTTTGCGACAACATCCATACCCACGCCGCGGCCGGCGGCCTGGGTTAACTCTTCAGCTGTGGTCAGCCCAGGCTCCATAATTAGCTGCATGACATCAGACTCGCCAAGCGTCTGGGATTCATCTATGAGCCCCAGTTTAAGCGCCTTGTCGCGAATCCCGGTAACGTCCAAACCTCTCCCATCGTCTGCGATCTCCAACACCATCTCAGACCCTTCGCGATGAAGACTGATCTGTACAACCCCCATCTCCGGTTTATTTGCCAAACCACGATCATCGGGTAGTTCAATGCCGTGTATCACGGCGTTTCGAACCATATGCTCTAGTGGTGGCATCATGCGTTCTAACATTTGCCGATCAATTTCGCCGGTACCATGCAACTGCAACTCGGCTCGCTTACCTACGTCAGATGCGGTTTGCCGAACTAACCGAGCTAGCCTTTGGCCTCGTTGGTAAAACGGGACCATGCGGGTGCGCATAAGACCATCTTGCAGTTCGGTGGTGACCCGAGACTGTTGCAACAACAATTTTTCGGCTTCACTGGTGTAGTTCTCCAGAAGACCTTCGATACTGCTTAAGTCATTGGCCGACTCCGCCATAGCGCGGGTCAGTTGTTGCAACGTGGAATACCGATCTAGCTCCAGCGGATCAAAATCAGACTCTTGGTCATTCTCTGTCTTGTGGGTATGGAGTATTTGCGCTTCGGTTTCTATTTCCAGATTGCGCAATTGTTCGTGCACGCGAATGACCGTGCGAGACAATTCTTCCAGGTTGAAACTGATGGAACCTAACTGCTGTTCCAGACGCGCACGGTAAATGCTGATTTCCCCAGCGTTATCCAATAGTCTTTGCAACAACTCCGCGCCCACTCTGGCAACTTCTTGTCGTTCCACAGGTTCCAAACGGGGGACCACTTTTTCTGTGGTGAATAACGGCACAGCTTTCGCGGGTTTTCGTGGTTCGACGACGGGGATAGTCGGTGCCTCCGCTGCTTCAGCAGCGTCCTCATCGTCAACTTCCAAGTGCGGAACATACGCAGAAGCGGCAGGTGGCAACGGGCGCAAAGCTGCGTCCGGCAGGACAATGGTTGGTGAGTCTGGCGCCAGCGGCACAACTTCCGCATCGCTGGTAGATGCATCTTCCATGGCCTGTTCGAAGGGGGATATATCGTCGGCCAACAAGGCATCGTGGGTCAGATCAAGATTGGGCGCTGTATCCTCTAGACGAACATCAAGCTCCGATGTCGGCACCTCTATTTCTAACTCGGGTGCAAACTCTTCCTCGGTTGTGGTCTCTTCTATTGAATCTTCGGTTTGGGTTTCGGCAACGACCAACTCCGACTCCATGTCATCGACTGGCTCCTCAACCATCTCCGTGGTTTCAACCTGTTCTTGCCCTTCTATCTGTTCTTGCTCTTCTGGTTCAGCATCAGAGGAAGCACCATCGAATAATGCATTAAGGTTTTGAGTCACTTTCTGTGCATCACCAACAGCTTGGCCCGCTTCTAAGCGATCACGCATACGATGCAAGGCATCTAGGCCAGCCTGAAGACTGTCAAATACGGGGGGCTGGCTACCAATCTGCTCGGGCTCCAGACTTTCCAGAGTCGTTTCCAACAGATGACTGAGGTCACCCATTTGCAAAACCCCCGCCATTCTTGCACCACCCTTCAAGGTATGAAGGTCCCTTTTAAGCCGCGCTAGCGCGTCGGCGCTGGGACTGGTTGAACAACTACTCAAGGCCTGGTCAGCACTCTCCAGCAGCTCTGTTGCTTCTTCTGCGAAGATAGCCGCAATCTCAGGATCGTAGTCAGGCTCCTCGTCGGGGGTTTCGACGGCTTGTTCCACAAGTTCTTTAACAATGGTGGAACCACCAACATCATCCGCCTCTGACTCCTCAAAAAACTCTCCGACTTCAAATCCAGCGGTAGAAATCGCTGCATCTTGTTGCGCTATGTCCAGGTCGGTGATGCGCTGAATCAGTTGCTCGGTTTCCGGAAGCTCGGCACCCGGAACATTGATACATCCCAGCAGGCTGTTCATGGTGGCAACAAAATCGTCCAAAACCCCAACGGCCGCTTCCGGCATCTTAATGTTGCCTCTAAAGAGCTCGCTGACATAGTGGTCCATCGGTGTCGCAAGGATAACGAACTCACTGGCCCCCGCCGCATTTGCACTGCCCAGTAAAGTATGGGTGGCACGATGCACTGACTCACTCACCCGATAAGGGCCATCTCGCTCTTTCGATTCTTCCAAGAAGCCGCGCAACGTCGTTAAATGGTCGGTTGCTTCTTTTACAAAGACGTCCATGAGCGCTTCATCCATTTGGATAGGCGCAACCAAAGCCGGTTCGGACGCCGGAACATCTAGATTCTCCGGTTTTTCAACAATAGTGGTTTCGTCTTCATCGTCACCAGGCTGTTCTTCTTCCTCATCAGGCAGAATGAGTTCATTGAAAAAGTCATCTCTGAGCATGATGCCGGTGTTTTCGTCAGCAACTGTTTCCTCAGCGTCTTCTTCCGCCTCAGAGGACGACCAAAGATCTGCTGGTTCAATGGTGTCCTCTGCCAAGGGACCGATGATCTCCGTGGCTTCGAAAGTCTCCGATAAGGCACCCAAAACTTCAGTGGGTTCATGGGTATCCAAAGCATCCGGACGCGGTAGCACTTCGGTGCTGGAGTCGTCGTCAATGGGTTCATCCGTGGTGAGCACGCTGGTGATTTGAGTATCGCCTCGTTCTCCATCCGCTAAGGCCCACGCCCTTTGCATCATGGAATCCACATCCGCTCGAGGCGCAACCCCGACCTCCAACTGCTCTATGAGTTCTGGAAGCGCCTGAGTCGATTGCTCAAGCAACAACACGATGTGGTCGTTCCTCTCTAAGGTCCTGTCCAAAACTCGGTTGAGCAGATTCTCGATGGACCAGGAAAACTCACCAATCAATTCGGCGCCCACCATTCGTCCACTGCCCTTAAGTGTGTGGAATGAGCGCCTTATGGTGCCAAGACCATCCAAGTCAGACGGGTTGTCCCGCCACCGAGGAAAGTAATCGGAAATCGTATCCACTTCTTCCTTGGCTTCTTCGATAAACAGCTCAATGAATTCCGGATCGACTTTGTTTTCCTGCTCCGCAAAGACGGGCGGTGTCAGTTGCTGCATAACCTCGGTAGGCTCGTGGGGCTCCTCTTGTGCTCGCTGCTGTTGGGGCTCGACGGGCACAGGCTCTGCCTCTTCGGCACTGAGGTCGACCACCTCGGCTACGAAGTCATCCGGAATCGCGGCCCTATCTGCCAACGAGTCCAAACAAGCTTCCGCGTTGTCCAGCATATACCAAGGATCTGAACGACCTTTTTGCAGTGTTTCCAAATAGTACTCAACACTGACAATGGCATCTGCAACGCGGTCGATCTCATTCTCTTCAGGCAACTGTGGGGCTTGTTGTAACCGCTGTCTGGCATAACCCTCTATTCGACCAAGAATGTCTCTGACTCGGTCCTTCTGCATCATCAACATACCCGCGCGTATGCCGTGTATGAGGTTGGGTACCTCTTGAATCAATTGCGGCGCATCCGGACGCTCAAGGTAATGCACAATGGATTCCTTGACCCGAGCCAGGTTGACGATACACTCGCGAATCACCGCGGCACTGACATCCTGATAGTCCGTGTCTTCTGGACTGGGCTCAGCCGGTTGCTGTGGCGGGCTGATCATCTCTGTCAATTCCGCCGTCACCTTATCCTCCACCCGCAACATAGTGGCAGCCATATCCATGAGGTTCTCATCCGAGTCCTCAACATTGCCCTCAATCATGTTGCCGAGTTGCTTGACCTCTGCAGTGACTTGACCCCGAAGATCCGTCAACCCAAGAACAGTCATGGTATCGGCAATTTTTTGAAGCGAGTCTTTTTGTGGCGACAACTGTGTTCGGTCGTGAATCCCGGCACGCACGTAGATGTCTAACCCATCCTTAACACGCGCCAAATCCTCTTTAATTGCCGAAGCCACGGTTTGCATGAGTCCAATACTGGGTGCCGCAAGTTGCTCACGCTCACGTTCTAGTTCCGCTTGGTTGGGAATTGCTTCACCCAGGTTGAAGGTTTGGCGAACATCAGTGACCCGTTTACCCGTAGAATTCGCGCGAGCAACATAGTAGAGCAAGTTGTTTAACAGCTCGTCCGGAGGATCTGTCTCAAAAATCCCTTCACCGCGATCAATCAAGCGTTTGCACTGGCGATCCACTTGGCCCAACAATCTCTTTACCGACGCGCTCGCTTCTAGACCGTCATCTAGTAACGCTTCCAATACCGCTGCGGTAATCCGCCACATCCTGAAAAGAATCGGGACTCGAGCTACCTTCTGGAACTGTTCCGCCAAACGCACCAGCTTTTCCAAATTCTCTTTGGGTTTATCGCCGGTAATCCAACCCAACAGGCTGGCCTGAAACTTTGGTCTGAACTGAGCCGCCAAAGCCGCCGCATCAGCTTCGTTTTCAGTAGACAAAGCGTCATTGGCCGCCATTTCGGCTTTAGAAAGATTTAATAAAAACAGTGTGTTTTCCGAAAGCAGCGGGTCACCGCGCACGGTTCTCAGGTCATTCAACAGAGGTAATAACACCAGCGGGACATCTCGTCCGCCAGTTTGAACCCGCTCTAAGTAGACTGGTAACTGAACCAAAGCTTGGCTTAGCACATCCAAGCTTTCTTCCATTTGCGGGGCGTTGTGGTTCGGTAATGACCGAGCCACCCTTTCCATCTCGTTTGCTAGCTGCGCACCACCCGCTACCTGGGCGATACTCAATGCGCCAAAAACTGAATGCAAAGCATCGGCACATTCAAGCAGGGAATCTTTGTTGGACTTGTTTTCAACAAACGCTTCCAGAGATCGACTGGCGTGCTGCAATGTGGCCGACAGCTCTTTCGACAAGTGATGAAGAGCTTCAACAACCGTTTCTGTCATATCCGGTTCGTTCAAGAAACAATCCTTAAGTTAGCTAACGACTTCTTCAGGTGTCTCGACGGGTGTTGGTGCAGCGGGTCCTGGCCCTGCAACCATACCTGGTTTTTTCCTATCTCCAGGCAGGGTAAAACCTGAAACCGAGGTGCGCAGCTCCGCAGACAATTCTGCCAATCGAGCAATGGAGTTGGACGTAGCGCTTGTGCCGTCCGCTGTTTGGACACTAATTTCTCGCAATACACCCATGGTGCGGGTCACGTCGGCCGCGGCCCCAGCTTGTTGTCGCGCCGTGCCAGAAATGTTTTGTACCAGCTGTGCGATCTGATTGGACACTTTTTCAATTTCGCCAAGAGAAGCACCGGCATTCTCGGCAAGCAAAGCACCACTTACTACGTCAGCAGTGGTTCTTTCCATGGACACAACTGCTTCTTTGGTATCCGACTGAATGGTTTTAACCAAAACCTCAATTTGTTTGGTGGCGCTAGCGGCTCTCTCGGCCAATCTCTGAACTTCATCTGCCACCACCGCGAACCCACGACCAGCTTCGCCGGCCATTGTTTACCTCGGCCCCTACCGAAACATCAACTCCTCAGCCAGTCAGTCAGGCCCCCCAACCTCCTTCTCTTCGCCCTTCTCCGAGGAAACCACCCCGAGAAATCGCCTTTGTCGCTGTGGATCCGGTGCCCCCGAGCTTTAAAAAACCGGAGGTCAAGGTTCGCTCCTTTTTTAGGCCTCCATACAATAGTATCCCTCTGAAGAGGAACCAATCCCGCTCAGCCAACGAGAGTATGTCTGTCGGTGCTGAGTATGTGAAG
>JBCCFQ010000207.1:0-6441 GCA_039029655.1 Pseudomonadota bacterium
GACAAAATATGGGCCGCCGTACGAGAGTTAGGTTACCGGCCAAATGCGATTGCCCGGAACCTGCGCGGGCAAAGTACCAACACCATCGGCTTTATTTCTGATGAAATCGCAACCACCCCATTTGCGGTCCGCATTCTGCAAGGTGCTCAGAATTACGCGTGGGAGCACAAAAAGCTATTGCTCACGGTTAATACAGGTGGCGATTCAGAAATCCGCGATGCGGCCGTCAATATGCTACTCGAGAGACAGGTCGATGGGATTATTTACGCCACGATGTATCACCGCCAAGTCAACCCGCCTCAACAAATTCGAGAAGTCCCCGCTGTTTTGCTTGACTGCTTTGTAGAAGATCGGTCGTTGCCCTCTGTTGTTCCAGACGAACTGCATGGTGGTTATGAAGCGACTAAACATCTGCTAGACCAAGGGCATACAAGCATCGCATTTCTGTCTGAGGAAAGACCTGTTCCAGCTCAAGTCGGCCGGATGGCTGGCTACAAACAGGCGCTCGCTGAAAAAGAAATTCCGTATGATGAAGCACTTGTGGCCTTTGGGTCATCAACCCAAGCGAGCGGGCGCGAAATGGCTGACCAAATTTTTAATCAGCCAGGTCCACTCCCAACGGCCGCATTTTGCTACAACGACCGGATCGCGATGGGTGCATATGACACCTTACGCAAGCTTGGCTTATCAATCCCAGAAGATGTTGCGATTGTCGGCTTTGACAATCAAGATTTGATTGCGGCCGAAGTACAGCCAGGCTTGACAACAATGGCACTGCCTCACTACCAAATGGGGCAATGGGCCGTTGAGCAGCTTTTAAATTTGATCAAAACTGAAAATCAAGAAGGATTTAGTAGCAGTCTGCCAACTCAGCATGTGCTGCCGTGTCCACTGATAAAAAGAAACTCAACCTAAGAAGGAGTGGCAAAAGCTGAGCCCATTCAGCTGCTAAGCCTCCTCAACAGTCGAGCCATTTCAGGAGGCCATGAAGAAGATTAATCCCAATTTCCCCAAAACCCCCTCATACGTCTAACAGTCGTTAGGCGACACTCATTCAAAACAATTTAGTTTATTTCCCATTTTGAGGAAAAGGAGAACGCAAGATGTTTCCATCAAAAAATAGATGGTGGGCCACTGCATTGCTAATTTTTGTAATGTTGTTTGTTGTGGCCTGTGGAGGATCTGAACCTGAAGTGTCAGAACCGGCCGAAGAACCTGCGGTTGAAGAACCCGCAGAAGAGGTCGTTGAAGATGAAGAAGAAGCGTCAGCTAGCGTTGACGAAGCCGAAGAAGAAATGGCTGAAGAAGCTATCGTCCTCAGCATGTGGTATCACGGTGCAGGCAATGAGGTTGAAGCCAATATCCTCAATAGCATTGTTGATGATTTCAACGCCTCACAAAGCACCTATATGGTAGAAGTTCAGGACTTCCCACAAGAAAGCTACAACGAGTCGATTACGGCGGCAGCACTTTCAGGAGATTTACCTGACATCATCGACGTTGACGGTCCTGTCATGCCGAACTGGGCATGGTCAGGTTACATGCAACCGCTTGATCTACCAGCAGGCACGGTTGATGATTTCTTGCCTGGTGCTTTAGGTTACTGGGATGGTGAACTCTACTCCGTTGGATTGTGGGACGCAGCGATTGCTGTCTATGCTCGCAAATCAGAACTTGAAGCCAACGGCATTCGCATTCCTACCCTAGATGATCCTTGGAGCATGGCGGAATTTGATGGTGCGCTAGAAACATTACAAGCAACAGGAGACTACGAACATGCATTTGATCCTGGGATGGCTTGGACCGGTGAGTGGTATCCATACGCTTTCTCTCCGCTAATGCAATCATTTGGTGGAGACATCATCGATCGTTCAACCTACACCACGGCCGAAGGCGTGATCAACGGCCCTGAAGCGATCGCTTTTGGTGAATGGTGGCAATCACTGTTTGATCGTGGCTTAGCTCCAGGCACATCACAAGACGGTGCGGATCGTGACACCGGCTTTATCGATGGCAAATATGCGCTTCAGTGGAACGGAAACTGGGCCGGTGTCGCCACCCTTGAAGGAATGGAAAACCCAGATGACATGCTCTTCTTACCAGCCCCAGACTTTGGCAACGGCAATCGGATCGGTGCGGCCAGCTGGCAATTTGGTATTAGCGCGACAAGTGAAAACGCTGCAGGTGCCAATGAGTTCATCGCCTTTGCAACCCAAGATCAGTACTTGGCCGCCTTCTCCGACGGTATCGGCTTAATTCCATCTACCCCATCTGCTGCGGCATTAACTGAAAATTATGCACCTGGTGGCCCGCTCGAAATCTTCTTTAATCTCAGCAACACACAGGGAACTCTGCGTCCACCAACGCCAGCCTACTTGTCAGCGGCTCTCACTTTCGAAAAGGCTTTGGCAGACATCGCCAATGGTGCGGATGTGGTTGATGCGCTCGACGCAGCGGCCGATGAAATTAATTCTGACCTAGAAGCCAACGACAACTATGGTTTTGATGGCTCAGAAGTTGGTCCAAACATCCAGAACGACAACATCGCCAAAGGGTCATCTGCCATGATGGATGATGGAGAGATGGAATCTGGTGATGCCGCTGGCGTTAGCCTCTGGTATCACGGTGCAGGCAACGAAACCGAACGTGCCATTTTAGTCAGCATCATCGATGATTTTAACGATTCACAAAATGCTTGTTTTGTTGAAATTGAAGAGTTTCCCCAAGAAAGCTATAACGAGTCGATTACGGCCGCAGCCCTGTCAGGGGACTTGCCAGACATCATCGACGTTGACGGCCCTGTTATGCCGAACTGGGCATGGTCAGGCTACATGCAACCACTTAACTTGCCAGCAGGCACCATCGATGACTTTTTGCCTGGTGCTTTAGGCTATTGGGATGGTGAACTCTACTCAGTCGGGTTGTGGGACGCGGCAATCGCTGTGTATGCCCGCCAATCTGAGCTAGAAGCCAACGGCATCCGTATTCCAACTCTGGATGAGCCATGGACACTTGAAGAGTTCGATTCAGCCTTGGAAACGTTGCAAGCAACTGGCAACTACGAATACGCGTTTGATCCAGGAATGGCTTGGACCGGTGAATGGTATCCATATGCCTTCTCTCCACTGATGCAATCATTTGGTGGAGACATCATCGATCGTTCAACCTACACCACGGCCGAAGGTGTGATCAATGGTGACGAAGCGATCGCCTTTGGTGAATGGTGGCAATCACTGTTTGATCGTGGCTTAGCCCCAGGCACATCACAAGACGGTGCAGATCGGGATACCGGCTTCATCGATGGCAAATATGCGCTTCAATGGAATGGAAACTGGGCCGGTGTCGCCACCCTTGATGGGATGGAAAACCCAGATGACATGCTCTTCTTGCCAGCCCCTAACTTTGGCAACGGCAACCGGATCGGTGCCGCTAGCTGGCAATTTGGGATCAGCGCAACCAGCGAGCAACCCGATTGTGCCAATGCTTTCATTGCGCATGCGGTTCAAGATGAATATTTAGCTGCATTCTCGGACGGTATCGGCCTGATTCCAGCTACCCCGGGCGCAGCCGCTTTGTCACAGAACTACTCACCTGGCGGACCGCTAGAAGTGTTCTTTGAGCTCAGCAGTGCACAAGGCACCCTCCGCCCACCAACACCAGCATACTTATCAGCCGCTCTAACTTTTGAGAAAGCGCTAGCAGACATCGCCAACGGTGCGGATGTTATCGATGCTCTGGACGCAGCGGCCGATGAAATCAACGCTGACTTAGAATCGAACAACAACTACGGTTTTGATGGTTCAGTTGTCGGCCCAGACATTCAGAATGACGCAATTGCTGATGGTTAAGTTGATGTGGATCGGTATTCGGTAGATCTGTGAGCCAGTGAGGCAGTACGTCAGACTGACTCACCGAATACTGAACACCGATCTACTACAGTGGTAAAACTCAAACAAGAGATTCATTCGTTCTTCTCCTTGTTTGGTTTTTTAAGAGAGGTGTGTGGGCTGCACACCTCTCTTCTCTTAAAATTTTGTATTTACGGTAAGCTGAAAACTGATAGCTAAGAGCCAAAAGCTAACAGCTAATTTAGGGAAGAAGGAATTATGAATTCAAGACGACAAGAACAGTTCATGGGATGGCTAATGGCATCACCAGCCATTTTGCTTCTACTCGCATTTTTAATCATTCCATTCTTTATGGCATTTGGCTTCTCCTTCACCAATCAGCGATTGATATCACCTAATCCAACAGAATTTGTGGGACTGCGGAATTTCAATCGACTGTTAACCATTCGAACCCTTTCCATTGACCCGATTGTCGATGAAGAAACGGGGGAGTTCGTGCTAGATGAAGATGGAAATCAGACATATCCCCGCTTGCGAAACTTCACCCGGAACAACCCTGACTATCCTGAACTCGAAGGGTTGCAGGAATGGTTTCGGTGGGAAACAGGTGATAATGCACTTGTCTTTTTAGCCCGTGATGCCGTTTTTATGAAAGCGCTACGCAACACAATTGTATTTGCGCTGGTTGTTGTGCCACTTCAAGGCAGCCTAGCACTGCTTCTGGCCCTTTTAGTCAACCAGAAACTGCAAGGTATCAACATTTTCCGAACAATATATTTTATGCCCGTTGTGGTTTCCATGGTGATTTTATCTATTCTATGGCGCTTTATTTATGACGGGAATGATGGCTTACTCAACAGTTTGATATCGTTCATAACATTTGGGGGCTTTGAAGGGCGAGATTGGCTGGGCAATCCAAATACCTCACTAGGATCTATCATTGGGATGTCGGTGTGGCAAGGTGTTGGCTTCCACATGGTCATTTGGCTGGCTGGCCTACAAACAATTCCGTTTGTGCTTTACGAGGCAGCATCAGTATCAGGTGCCAATCGCTGGCAACAGTTCCGCTACGTTACTTGGCCTGGATTAAGACCAACTTTTATCTTTGTATTAATCACCATTACGATGCAGGCGTTTGCTCTGTTTATTCAGCCAGACATCATGACTCGTGGTGGGCCGCTCGACTCAACCACGACAGTTATTCATCAGGCGGTTCAGCGCGGATTTGGGAAGCAAGATATCGCGTATGGCTCTGCTATTTCAGTGTTCTTCTTTATTATGGTTTTAATCGTTGCCCTTATTCAACGCTATCTAACCAGGGATGAGGATTAATTATGTTTGCGGAAAATAGACTCGGCCGGTTTAATGGCCTCAGAATATTTTTAACGTATGGATTCTTGTGTGTTTTAGGGCTCATATTCCTGTTTCCAATCGTTTTCATGATCGTCTCCTCATTCAAGCCAGATCTTCAATTATTGCGAGACACCAATTCACTTTTAGCCTTTGTTCCATACGGGGATTTGTCTTTAAACAACTATCGCGAGGCGTTTATTCGCGTACCTGTATTGCGCTTCATCTTCAATTCATTGATTGTGACGGCCGTTACTGTGCTTTTCAGCTTAATCGTTAACTCCATGGCCGGATTTGCCCTCTCAGTTTTACGCTGGAAGGGACGCAGTTTGATACTGGGCGTGATCATCGCAACATTTATTGTTCCATTTGAGACAGTTGCCATCCCGCTCCTGCTTGTTGTCAGCAAATTGCCAATGCTCGACTTCATGGCCTTTACTGAAGGTGGTGAGCTGATACGCTGGAGCTGGATGAATACCTATCATGTCCAAATCATTCCGTTTATCGCCAGCGCCTTCTCGATCTTTTTGTTTGTGCAGTTCTTCAGCGCCCTGCCTCGGGATTTATTTGAAGCGGCCCGGATTGACGGAGCAAGCTGGTGGCAAATATACAGAAACGTTGTAGTCCCGCTGTCTGGCCCGGTTTTTGCAACGGTTGCCATCTTAAATTTTCTACCCATGTGGAACCAATATTTATGGCCCATCATGGTAGTCCAAAGTGAAGAGCTCCGGCCGATTATGGTAGGGGTTGCGTACTTCTTCCAGTTGGGAGATGTGGCTTGGGGAGAAATCATGGCGTATCTCACCATCATTACCCTGCCGGTGTTGGCCTTCTTCTTGTCACTGCAACGAGCATTCATTGAAAGCATCGCCAGTAGTGGTGTGAAAGGATAAACAGTAAATTAGTAATCGGTATTCAGTAGGTCGGTGGCGTCCACCAACTTACCGATCTACTGAATATTGACCTACTAAACAGTTAAAAGATGACAAGTAGTAGTCAAACGCAACTCCGGCCACTCACTCATTTCACCCCACCGCAAGGGTGGATGAATGATCCAAACGGGCTGATTTATCACAACGGCACATATCATCTCTTTTACCAGCATCATCCGCAGGATCTAAGATGGGGACCGATGCACTGGGGCCATGCGGTCAGTGAGGATCTAATCAATTGGAAACATCTGCCCATTGCACTGTTTCCAGATGATACTGGGTATGTGTTCTCAGGAAGTGCAGTGATCGAC
>JBCCFQ010000208.1:0-6426 GCA_039029655.1 Pseudomonadota bacterium
ACAGGGTTAAGAAACCTTTCTCAGATCTAAACAAGATTCGAAAAGGTATAAGAGACTCGGTAGAGAAAAAACGAAAGAAAAGGGCCTGACGCCAGACCCTTTCTCCCTGGGACTGTTTTTAAGCTTCTGGCACCATGCAAAATGCGTTGAATTTGTTCCCGTCCAAATCCCTAAAGTAACCCGCGTAAAAACCACTGTTCTTGGCTTCCGGCCGAAAGCCTGGATCACCTTCGTTGCTTCCACCTAACTCCAAAGCTTTTTTGTGCAAAGCGTCGACTTTGGCTGGTGTTTCCAAAAAAAGCGCAACCATGGTGCCATTGCCAACGGTTGCGGCCTGTTTGTCGAAGGGCAGGGTCACAGCCACCGAGGGGGCATCGGCGGCTGCTGCCCAGGCGACGAAATAGCCTTCCTCTTCCATAAATCGGCCAATACCCAAAGTGCCAAACAAAGCGTCAAAATAGGCCACAGCTCGGGGTAAATCGTTGGTGCCCACCGTTACGTATCCAATCACTGCATTCTCCTCATAAATGTTCGTAGTTGACAGTCGTTGCCATCTTACCGACAGTGTACTGACAGCATGGTGTCAGTAGCATGTCACTATTATGATTGAAGTAGTCCCTTTAGCTGAGAGAGTGCCATGAGGCGTGCAGATCGACTGATCAAGATTGTCCACTATTTGCGACGAAGGCGGCGCGCTGTGACAGCGCAAAAAATTTCCGAGGCGTTTGATATCTGTACCCGGACAGTTTACCGAGATATTCAGGACTTGATGAATTCCGGCGTGCCTATCTTTGGAGAGGCCGGGGTCGGGTATGTTATTGACAAAAAATACCACTTGCCCCCGGTGACCTTTGACGGTGATGAACTTGAGGCCATTGCCTTAGGCATCAGCATGGTGCGTCAATGGACCGATGATAGGTTTGCGGCAAAGGCGGAGAATGCGTTTGAAAAAATCCAAGCCGTTTTGCCGGCGTCTTTGCTAGATGAGCTAGAACAAATCACGACGTTCTCCTTACCCAGTCGGCATCAAATTCCTTGGCGGGTGAGTTTTTCGGATATTCGAGAGGCCATTCGCCGCAAACACAAGTTGGCCTTGCGTTACCTGGACCTCAAAGACCAAACCACACAACGTACGGTGCGGCCGTTGGGCTTGGTCTTCTTCAGCCCGGTGTGGTTGTTGATCGCTTGGTGCGAAAAAAGAAAAGACTTTCGTAATTTTCGGCTAGATCGTATAGAAGACATGCTAAACACCAACGACAGTTTTATTGATGCAAAAGGGAAGAGTTTGGCAGCTTATATTGAGAGCTGTCGAGGGGGTGAATAAGTTAGCGAAAAAACTGTTGGGACTATTGCTTTGTGGCGCTAGCGATTGCTGAACCTATTTTTTCGTTCCACTGCGTCGATGCGTATCTCCAAGTCCCGTCGACGAAGTGAGTGACGATGCTGTTGAGCATGCGGGGATAGTAAATGTAGCCTGAATTATTGGCCGAATCAGGTTCGTAGTGAACGGTGAAGGTTGGCGGATCACTCCGTGGCTCAAGTAAAAACCGAACTTCATAGTTGGTCAAACCTTGGGGTCGCTCCGTAGCTTCGCCTCGGTCCCAATCAACTATGCTGGCGTCATTATTGACGGGGCCCATGAACTCGCGAAAATCTGTACCCGGACCCACCCAGAAACTCAGTGCCTTTATGGTGGACGGGTCCGTGATCACCAACGGTTGGTCAAGTTTGCCGCCACGGATTTCAATGGCGTACGTCGGGCCCCAACCACCGGACCATAAGGTTGTGGAGCCCATTGCTATCAGAACAACACAGAACCAAATCTGTTTCACGCCAGCCACCAAATGCCGCTCAATCAGCAATAGTATAGTAGCCACGCAAACCAGTGACCGGGACAAAAGCCACCAAACCGGTGAATCCCTATGGTCTGTCTAAAGCGGCCTGAGTCTTTTTTGGTAACTTGGCTACCACCAATTCATATGATTGCTCAAGTAGGGGCTTGATGTCACGCCACTTGAGCACGGTGGTTTTTGGATCAACTTGTATCCATTTCGCTCGGGCCAAATAAGGCGCCGGTAAAATACCTTCTCGGTCTGTCAGCTCCAAAAACCGATCATCGTCTACTTTGAAAGAAAACTTAGCGTCATTCTCTATCCCGGAACAGCAAAACATCTTGCCGGCAACCTTGTAAACCCGATCATCGCCCCATTGAATGTTTTCCGTGGCGCCAGGAAAAGTTAAGCAATAGTTGTGTAGCCGCTTTAGCATGGTTGTAGCCTATCCAATTGACGCCGTAATCGGCAACTACTCTTTGGCGGGTCGCCAGGGCCGCTCATCCACGATGAGCTCGATGGTCTTATACCGTGTGCGCGTTTCTTTGTCATAACGATAGCGAACAAACAAGAGGCGATCGCCGTACAAGGATTGCAGGGTTTTGGTGCCGTTGGCACCGGGTTTTAGAGTGGATCCGACGTCCATGTCGTGCTCCTTATTGATACTTCAAGGTGTATTATAGAGTCTGTGACGTGTCTTTTTGGAAATTTGAGTGTCTGCGTCACCATTGGCTACCAACCGTCCAGGGATACCAGGTCCCCAGCTTTCCAGTTGTATGAATTTGTTGGATCATTTTCATCGAAGGTTCCGAATTGACCGCCGCTTATTGTGGTGTGTGTGATGTTGCCGAAGCGATATGCGATTACGTTATTGCGCCCTCCGGCAATGGTGATTCCCACTTGTCCACCGGCATGGTTATTAGCGCCACCAAGAATGCTCGCCAGGTTTCGGTAGGTCGTATTGTTACGGCCACCCACAACAGAAGCATCATATCCGTTGCCGAGGTTGCCAAAACCACCCAGCACCACGGCCCTTCGGGTAGGCCATGGGCCTGTGCTATTTCGCGTGCCACCAACGACAACTCCCCGCCTTGTCACTGTGTTCAAATAGCCCCCTGAGATATGCCCGTAATCGGAATACATTAGGTTATCAGTGCCCGCTGTTATGCTGCCGTGGGCGGCTATGACGCTGTTAAAAGTCCCGCCGATCAGTCCTCCGTACTGGGCGTAATTGTTTTTAACCCCGGCGACTAAGTTATGAGAGCCAGATTTGTGAACCCAGGACCATAGTTCACCCCTTTGCAGGCAATGAAACTCATCCCGTGAATCTAGATTTCCTTCGGAGCAAATGGGTGATACATCGTCTGAAGATACGGTAGGTTCGTCGTATCCGACCAGGACATTACCCACTGCATTTTTGCTGTCTGTTGCGCCTAAACCGTTAGTCACTTGTACGTTCACACCCGAAAACTGAATATAGTCACCGATGCGCCCGACTCTACCGTCGAGTTGCAGAACCGCGTTTGTCTCCAACGTTTCAATTTCGGATTGCAATTCGATAATTTGGCCTTCCAACTCCGAAATGCGAGCTTCAAGCTCCGCGTTTGCTAGGGCGTAACAGGGTAAGAACGCAACCGCATACGTTCCGATGTAAAAGGTTATTTTTCTTATCATCAGTCCAGCTCCTATTCCGCGGGGGCATCGTCAACATGCAGTGAGCCCGCGCGCCAGTTGAATCTTGCGGTGACGGGTATATCTCTTTGATACCCTCCAGAGAGGACGTTGAAGTGGCCTTGGACGTTATTCCTGAAGCCACCAGCGATGGCATTGGCCAGTCCACCATCGATGATATTCTCTTCGCCGCCGAGTATTGCCGAGTGAGGACCGCGAGCAATGTTTTCTTTGCCACCGACTACAGACGCGTAAGACACAGAGGCCCAGTTTTCCTGTCCCCCAAGTACCACGGCGTAAGGCCCAACGCCGCTGCTATCCCCAGCCGTATTTTGCGAACCTCCTACAACCACAGTGCGTGGGCCCAAGGCAAGATTCCCCTCGCCGCCGGACACATGAGATGCAAAGCCGCTGGCGCGGTTTCTAACGCCAGCGGTAATACTTGAATAGGGTGCGTTGACGATGTTCTTAGTACCAGCCACGATACCGCTGTACTGAGAGTAGTTGTTCTTGGTACCAAGAACGATGTTATGGGATCCACTTTTGTGGAGCCGAGACCATTGCTGACCGGCTTGGAGGCAATCGACTCGGTACTTGTAGTAACCATCACTACAGGTGTTAGGTAATTCGTTGCCCACTGCCGGTTCGTCGTAACCGATGACTAAGTTGCCTAGGCCATTTATCTCTGTGGTGGCACCTAGGCCATTCACAATCTGAACATTGACGCCAGAGAAATGTACTGTGTCACCTTCAAGGGAGACGGCGCCGTCCAGTTCCAATGCGGTGTTGCCGCGCAACGTCTCTAAGCGTAGCTCAAGCTCACTCAAGAGGTCCTCTAGTGCTAACACCCTTTGCTCCAGTTCTTCTGTATGGGCAAAACCTGAGGTGAGAAGAAGTACAAGGGCCACGACTGTGTTTTTCATTGTTGTTCACTCGATTCAAAGAAGTCGGGTGTAACGCTAATTGTGGTAGGGACAAGCCAGCCTGATTTCTCTTTGAATTTTCCCTGATTTTTGTCTGATCAAATGATCAAGCGATTGTTTTTAATGAAGAAAAGAGTTGCACGATTTGTCGTTTGGTGAACCGATGATGAGAGTGAGTGAATTTGTTGCGTCGCTTTATTCAACTTTTTTGGCGGTTTCGTTTTCTTACTCGGGCAAGGGACCCGTGTATATCTGAGTAAATATCTCGATCATCCGCTCATTGATGTCCACTAAGAACTGATCCACCTGCTTAATCTTCCGAAATGTTCGATAGCCTTGCTCAAGAAAGGTCTGGAGGTGACCAAATCCCGAAAGTTTCGCTGGGGAGCGCATAGCCCTAAGAGTAAATCCAATCATTGGTATGCGGGTTACCCGACCCAGACTCTCGCCAACTTGCGCGGTGAGGGCAATGAGTTCCAGGTATTCTTCAAGCTCACTGGTTGCTCGGCAGCCCTGCAAGTACTCGCGCTCACTGAAGTCTGGTTCACCGGAACTGTTTTGGAAAAGTCCGCGGCAAATTCGAGCATTGATCTCTAAGGTGCGTGCGTTAAGCTCCATGGCGGCAGCTACTGTGTCCAAAGCTTTGGTGGGTAGCACCTTGGTCATCATGGGCACAACACGGGCCAGATCTTGGTCTCGTTTGCTGATGCCAACACCGATTAGGTCCGTGATGACAAAGTCCAACGCGTCCCTGTAATCTGCCTTGGACAAGAGGTCCTCGTAAAAAGGCCTCGTATACTCAATTTGCCAATTGACAAAATAATCGTACTGAGAGAAGAACACCGTATCGTCTAAGTACTGCCGGTGTATGGCGTTACTTCGTTCTGTGTAGTGCAGTAATCGGTTAGCAGCGTCTTTGTGCGGAGTGTTTCGTTTCACAAGTGGTGATTTTCCCGTATGGGGGTACCCGTATGGAAAGTTTTGTATGGAGGATTTGTGGGAGGTTGTACTGATTTCGCATCAGTATAACAGTCCTCATGTACAACGCGGCTTCAATGGGGCAACCGTTCTTGTACTGGCGTTGGGGTGGCAGTCAGCAAATTCCAAGTCTATTTCTGCCCCATGCTGAATCCACACTGAATCTTATATCCTTGATTGTCATCACATTTTTCATGCCCGGCATCTGCTAGCGTTGAACAGTCAATTATTCAAGGGACCTTTCAACAAGGCGAGTGAGGCTCATATGAAACTTCGTGCTTTAGTCGTATTTCTAATTCTTGGGTTAAGTGGCTGCGCCACCATGACCGTTGATCAATGCGCCACTGCCGATTGGCGCGCCATCGGTTATGAGGATGGCGTCAGCGGTGAGATGTTGACCAAGGCAGATAAGCGTGGCAAGGCATGTAGTAAGCACGGTTATGTGATGAATCGAGATGCCTACGATGTAGGTCGTGATTCCGGTTTGAACTTGTACTGCACAGAAGAGACCGGATTTGCCTTGGGAGAATCAGGCAAACCCTACAACGGAGTATGCTCAGCTCATGACGAAGCCCAATTCGTGCGGTCCTACGATCGTGGTTATGAAATGTTCCGGTTTACTGCGAGCGTCGCGATGACCCAAGCAAAGCTGCTTGAAGCCAAGAACAAGCACAAGAATCTGGATAAGGAACTACAGAAATACGACAGCGGATACAGGGATGAAGGGCTGACCATGGAAGAGCACAACAACATGGTGTTGGAAATCTGGGCCGAGCGAAAGTACCTCAAAACCGTGGCGATACCCCATTGGACCCATGAGAAGCGTGCAGCTCAACGAGAGCTAGACGCCTATCGGGCAAAAATGGCGGCGGGTGATCCGAGTTTGGGTTCCCTCAGACCCCGCGAAGTCCAAGAGCCTCGACCCTATACGGGCGCAACCAAAGCTGATGCTCGCGAAATGGTGGCGGAAGTTTTCAGTAGGCTTAAGCAATAGCCAACTAACGCTACCCGCCGATCTTGGG
>JBCCFQ010000209.1:0-6415 GCA_039029655.1 Pseudomonadota bacterium
ATCTTTTGCACGCCTTGCTCAGCGTGGACGAGATTTAGACTCAAAATACCGGAACAGGTACTTCCATACTGGTGTCGGGGGCTATTCCTCGGTACCAATGGTTCATAAGATAAGCGACTTCGCTGTCGCCACGTCGTTCTTCCAAAAAAACCACATAGTCACCGATACGGAACCTTTCACCATTTTTCATGGTACGACGTTTAACCAGTTTGGATTTGTGATAAGTCCCGTTACGGCTACCTATATCTTCCAGCAAGCTTTGATTATCTACGGTTAGGATTTGGGCATGATGGCGACTAATACTGGTGTCCTTGATCCTGATGTGGTTGTTCTTTGTTCGTCCGATGGTCATGGTGCCGTCAACCACTGGATACTCGGCGACGACATCGCCATTTCGTTCCACAATCAAGTAGGTCCGCAATGAAATATGCGGCGCTTCAACGGTGGGTTCCAAAGTTTCGTCAGTCATAGGTTTAGCCCTTAATGCTGACTTATTGTGACAGTATTGAGAAAAATAGCTGCGAAACTTTTCACACAAATACTGCTTTTAAACCAATGCATTACCGAAGTTGTGACATAATTCGCAGGTTGATCCAAAGAAGTCTTGTCCATGTCACCCATCATTTCTGCTGCACAGCTAATCAACAGCCAAAATTCTGGACAGCCCTTGGTCATCGTGGATTGCCGGGCCAGCCTCACCGACATTGGGGCTGGGCTTCGTCGTTACCACGAGGGGCACATCCGTGGTGCTGTTTACGCAAGCATTGACCAAGATTTGTCTGGAGAGATCACCAGTTCCACCGGTCGCCACCCTTTGCCACCCCTGGAAGAGTTTGTGGCGTTCCTCCGGGAAATCGGCGTATGCAATGACAGTACCATGGTGGTCTATGATGATATGGGTGGCGCCATGGCCGCACGTTTGTGGTGGATGATGACGGCCTTGGGACACACTAGGATCCAGGTATTGGATGGTGGCTTACAAAGCTATGAGGCCATGGGAGGCGAAATAACCGCCGGGCAAGAGCGCAATCCGCCCGGGGATTTTGATGCTGACGGGGTCTGGTCCGTTGTTACTACCCATCAAATTGCCACCGATCCCCAACTCAGTGTTGTTGATGCCAGAGCTGAAGAACGATTTTCCGGAGAGGTAGAACCCATCGATGGCAAGGCGGGCCACATCCCGGGCGCCTACAACCTGCCTTTTGGCGGAAACCTAGATGCCCATGGTCGATTCAAGTCACCGGAAGAAATAAGGCTTCGATTTGAAGCTCAAGGACTTAACCCTAACAAACGGCATACCGCCATGTGCGGTTCAGGTATCACGGCTTGTCACTTGTTGCTCGCCAGGGCAGTTGCTGGACTAACCCCATGGGACCTTTATGCGGGGTCCTGGAGCGAGTGGATCAGTGATCCTACACGACCTGTGGAAACAGGCCCTTAAATTTTGCAGTGAGACAGGCCGTGTTTTTCGAAGTAACGTTGATGGTACTCCTCAGCGCGATAAAACTGTGACGCAGGTGAGACTTCTGTGACAACCGGATTCGCAAAGCGACCGCTTTCATTCAATTTGGTCTTGGACTCTTCTGCAATAACTTGCTGGTCACTGTCATGGAAAAAAATGGCAGAACGGTACTGGCTACCGACGTCTGGTCCCTGACGGTTTAATGTAGTGGGATTATGGGAATCCCAAAATACATTTAGCAGGGCTTCGAAGTTCACCTCGTTGGGGTCATAGGTTATTTCTACGGCTTCTGCATGCCCCGTATCTGTGCGACAGACTTGTTCGTAGCTTGGATCTTCAACGTGGCCACCGGTGTAACCAACAACAACATCTTTCACACCCGGTACATTTCTGAACGTTGATTCGACCCCCCAAAAACAGCCTGCGGCCAGGGTAGCTTTTTCCATAATCTGTCCTCTCAACTTAGATAAATATGTCAGTTTTGTTTACAGGGTATCTTGTGGCGAAGTGGTTAAAAATCAAGCAATTTTTTCAACTCATGTGATGCCCGTCACATTTTTTGACCACTCTTTTTGTCGGCTTTTTTTACACACCATGGTTGTGCTGAGTCAAGACAAAGTCGCCACTATCCATGTTTTTCAGTGTGTTACGCAACCTGGCACAAACATTGCTTTAATTACACTGAACAAGCAATAAATGAAAACCAAGGACGGACATTAACTCCTTACATATGGGGTAACGAGGAAAAGAAAAACTCTTTAATCAGCCAGACACATAATAATAAGAAAAACCAACAGCCAGACACACGCCAACACAATAATAATAATAACTATGTTGAATAACCCTACCTTTTGGTAGGGTTTTTTTTTGCCTCACCGGGCGTGGTTATGTTAAACCGTGTCAATACAAAGACTTAAAGCTCCAGAGGAGCCCCCTTATGGCGACCAATAAGACTGGTTTAGATCCCAAAGCCTACGTGCCTTTAGAGCCAGACGAACAATACCAGCCGTATGTAGATTCTTCTCAAAGCATGTTGGAATTTACCGTCAAAGCCATCGTGCTAGGCATCTTCTTTGGCATCTTGTTTGGCGCAGCCAATGCTTATTTGGGGTTGAGAGCAGGCCTTACCATCAGTACGTCGATCCCTGTCGCTGTTATGACCGTGGCCGCGTTTAAAGCACTTGGCTTAATTGGACACAGCGGAACTATCCTTGAAGCCAACTTGGCTCAGACGGTGGGTTCGGCGTCGAGCTCTCTGGCAAGTGGTGTGATTTTTACATTACCCGCATTGTTCTTGTGGGGTGTGGCGCCCAGTCTCTTACAAATGACTTTGCTCGCTATGTGCGGTGGATTGATTGGCATCCTGTTCATGATTCCGCTACGTCGATTCTTAATTCAGCGTGAGCACGGAAAATTAATGTATCCCGAAGGCACCGCTTGTGCCGAAGTCTTGGTGGCCAATGAAGTAGGAGGTAACCGCGCTAAGTATGTGTTTATGGGTTTGGCTGGCGGGGCTACATTCAAGTTTCTGACTTCCTGGATAAAAGTCATACCGGGTGCAGCTCACACCTCTGTTCCTTTCTTAAAAAAGGGTGAGATAGGCATGGATTTGTCCGCGGCATTGTTCGGCGTGGGATACATCATTGGCCCGCGAATTGCGGCAATCATGGTAGGGGGTGGCTTGTTGTCCTGGTTGATCATCATTCCTGCAATCGCGACCTGGGGGGATGCCAGAGCCGTACCTTTGTTTCCGGAGACTGAAGCTTTAATTCGTGATATGTCGGCCGGGCAGATATGGACCCGCTATGTTCGCTACATTGGTGCGGGTGCTGTCGCAGCTGCTGGGATCATTACCTTGATTAGGAGTATTCCAGTGATGATTGCCAGTTTTCGTCTGGGCATGTCAGAGTTTAAACAGCAACTTGCCACAGACGCCCCAGCCGCAAAAGTTATTCGGACCGCAGAAGACCTACCATTGAAATTTGTCGCGCTGAGTGTTGGCGCTGTGGCCTTAGTGTTAGCTTTAGTGCCAGAAGTATTCGGCGGTATCGATGCTTTTGCAATCCGCTTAGCTGCGGCCATTTGCGTTGTGATCTTTGCATTTTTCTTTGTAACGGTAGCTTCACGCATCGTAGGTCTTGTGGGTGTTACTAGTAATCCCACAAGCGGCATGACTATTGCCGCCTTGCTGGGAACCGCGGGTGTATTTCTTGTGTTTGGATGGACTGATGCGGTGGGTAAAGCAACGGCGTTAGCCGTTGGTACCGTGGTGGCCATCGCCGCGTCAATTTCTGGCGATACCTCCCAAGATCTAAAGACCGGATATTTGTTGGGTGCTACACCAAAGCGGCAGCAGATAGGCGAACTCATTGGCGTTTTAACCTCAGCCACGTTTGTGTGTCTGTCGGTTTTGCTTTTGGCGAAGACCTTTGGTTTTGGGGGCGAGGAGTTACCTGCCCCTCAGGCAACACTGATGAAATTGGTGATTGAAGGTGTGCTGGATCAAGAACTGCCTTGGACGCTGGTGATCACGGGGGCGAGTATTGCCGTTGTTTGTGAGCTGCTTAAGATTCCATCATTACCGTTCGCGGTGGGCGTTTATTTGCCGGTTTCCACAATGACTCCCATTTTTTTAGGTGGGATGCTTCGTCTTTGGATGGAGCGTTCCGCCAAGAACGAAGGACAAGCGGGTGATCGCAGAGAGAAGGGTACCCTATTGGGAAGTGGCTTCGTAGGAGGCGAGGGTTTATTGGGGGTTGGTATTGCGGCTGTTGCCTTTGTGCAGAGTCGAAAACCTGACGGCATAGGGACAGACTGGCTAGGATCTGATTGGGCGGCCACCTTAGTGGGTGCTTTGGCTTTTGCTCTGTTCGTCACTTGGTTTGCACGGTTGGTGAAGCATGGCAAGTAAGAAGAAGAAAAAGAAGTCTAAGCGTCGCAATCCCGTGGCGGGTGCGGCAATACTGTCCAAAGGTGGTGTTCACAAGACATCGAAGTCTGGACAGCGGTCAAAACAAAAAAAGGAACTCAAGCGAGCCATCGACGAAGACTAACTCATCGGCCCAACCGAAGCCTTAAGGCCGATTGCCTCTACTCGTCGGAGAATTTCGCGATACCTTGTCTTTCGCGGTTGACGTGCAGACTGAATACATCGGGTCGCGAATAGTGGCCGCTGGGATCGAAGTTTTGCCTTTCTTCACGTACTCGCTGGTGATCGATCTCGGCGATCACCACGGTTTCCTTGCCTGATACCGGCTCCACCACCCAAGAGCCGTCCGGTGCCGCGACGCAACTGCCCCCATTGGCAAATGGCATGTCAGCGTGATTCCGCATGACGTCTGCGTGCCTCATTTGATCGGGTACATCTTGTTTGTCAAAAAAGCCGGACACTGACAAACAATAGGAGCGGGATTCCTTAGCGATAAATCGTGTGATGTCTTCAGTGTTACGCACGTTTCCGGGCCAGATGGCTACGTGTAGGTCTTCGCCCTGGGCGTAGAGGGCGCTGCGGGCCAGGGGCATCCAGTTCTCCCAGCAATTGAGGGCACCCACGGTGAAAGCGCCTAGGGGATGGACGACTAGACCATTGCCATCACCAATACCCCAGCTGAGTCGTTCCTCGTAGGTGGGCATGAGCTTTCGCTGGGTGGATGAGATTTGTCCTTGTGGGTCGATGTACGCGCGACAGCAATAAAGCGTGTGTCCACCTCGTTGCAAAGGCCTTTCGATCATGCCAAGTACCACGGCTATTTGGTTTTGCTTTGCCAGGAGGCAAAGGTCGTCCAAATGGCCGGATTCAATGGATACGGCTTGATTTAAGTATTCTGCGTGAATCTCTTTCTGGTCCGCGGCGTTAAATCGTGCACCGTCGGTGACGGCGGTCCAGAAGGGATAACCGGGAACTAAGGCCTCACCAAAAGCAACCAGTGAGGCGCCTCCCTGAGCTGCTTCTGATACGGCGTCCGAGACTTTGCTTAGAGTAGCCCGCCGGTCCAGAAGGACCGGCGAAATCTGTGCTGCTGCGATTTTCAGTGTTTGGGAAATCGCAAGCGATCCTTACTTGTTGAGCTTCTTACTTCGCCAGTATTTGGTGCCGGAAATATCAGCCTGCAACATTAATCCGGCTGCCGTGACCTGGTACACAGCCATGCCGTTGGTGAAGCTGGCGCCCGCATTGGCACCTGCCCGCCCGGCCACGGCGTTAGCCGATGCGCTGGCCTCCCAGCCCTTTTCTACGAATTTTTTGAACGTGTCACGGTCTTCGAAAAGGAATACCACTCTGAATACTTGACCGCCAACGCCTAAGTTAAGACCCCCGGTGCCCATGTGCATGTACACCCGTTGACCATTAGCTTTATCAACGGCCACGCCGGTACCGCCGCCACCGGTCACGCCAATGGATACCTTGGTAACGTCAAAAACGGCGTAGGACACCGCTTTGTTATAGAGTCGCTTGGCCTTATCACTTTCCGACATGAGTTGTTGCAGAGCTTCGTCAGCAACACGGTCGATTTTGGCTCGAGTCCGTTTGGCAGAAGAAAACAGACCGGCGTCTGCGGTATCCGTAACAACCGGCTGCAGACTGAACGCTATTAGAAAAGACAACAACAAACTCATAGGTTTGTTCATACGAATCTCCCAGTTAGGATCCGACTAGAATGGCGGCCACTTTAACGCCCCGGGTCCAAAGTGTCGAGTGTCAGGTTCTGGCGACAGGGACGATTAAGTTTGAATTCATTCTGAATTCGATGAAGCCACCGGTTTGTATTCCAACCCGATTCAATGAATCAACTCTCTAGACATGAATCCCTAGCCTGTAGTTCCATGGTTTGTGTGTAGAAACGGATTATTTTTGCCTCAGAATCGCTCGTCTACCTTGTCGCTGATAAAATAACCGCCCCTGTCCTGGCAAAGGCTGATCCAAATGAAGTCTGTTTCTAGAGTGACTCTAAT
>JBCCFQ010000210.1:0-6413 GCA_039029655.1 Pseudomonadota bacterium
GCGTTGTGGCATCGCCAATCCATCGATCGATCAGTTCGGTTCTCCCAGAGTTTTGCGACCCATCCCGAATCAAATCGAGTGATGACGAAAGCGGCAGAAGATCTATTCGCACTGAACGAGTTTGGTCAAGCCGCTACTGTTGCTGAAGAGTTGACCCAAAGACAAAACGTTGATCCGGAACTTCAACTTACGGCGTATACGGTGCTGGGTCACTCGCAGTTCGATACGGCGGACTACTTAAAAGCTGAGTTCGCTTACGTACAGGCACTATCGCTTATGCCTGCTGAAGACGAGAAGCGTGAAGACATGGTTGAGCGTCTAGCGTCCAGTATCTACAAGCAAGGTGAAATCGCTCGAGAGGGCGGCGACCTGTCCGCCGCTGTACAACACTTCGGTCGAATTAAAGCAGTGGCTCCTAACAGCGAAGTAAGACCGATCGCCGATTATGACGCGGCAGCGGCCATGATCGAACTGCAAGACTTCAAGAACGCTGCTGTGGCGTTACAAGAATTTCGTAACAACTATTCCGATCACGAATTGGCCGCCGACGTTGACACCAAACTGGCATTTACCTACCTGGCCAGCGATCAACCAGAGCAAGCAGCGGAAGAGCTAGTCAATATTGCCCGTAAGACAGATGATGTGGTTGTCAAAGAAGACTCCATTTGGCAAGCCGCGGCATTGTTCGAAAAAGCCGGCAATTGGGTTCGTACAGAACAAACTCTGGAGTTTTACGTCGAGTCATTCCCAACACCCGTGGAGCAGGCCACGGAAGCGAGACAACGTCTGGCGGATCTTACGAAAAAGGCGGGTAACACCGGGCGATACAATCATTGGTTAGATGAAATTATTCGCGGTGACGCCCAGGCCGGGTCCCAGCGCACCGATCGGACCCGTTACTTGGCGGCAAAAGCGTCCCTCATACGCGCACGCCCGTCGTTGGACGCTTATCGAGGCACTAAGCTCACGGTGCCACTGAAAGCCAGTCTTAAGGTCAAGAAGAAACGTTTGGAAGAAGCTTTGGCCGCCTATGGTCGAGCCGCGGATTACGGTGTGTCTGAGGTGACAACCGCCGCGACCTTTAGCATTGGTGAGATATATAGCGATTTTGGTAGCGCATTGATGAGTTCAGATCGTCCCTCGGAACTGAGTGCTGAAGAACTTGAGCAGTACGACATCCTGCTTGAGGAACAGGCTTATCCCTTCGAGGAAAAGGCGATTGAGATTCATGAAGCGAATGTTCGTCGAATTGCCGATGGCAACTACGACGATTGGGTGAAAGCCAGCTTGAGTCGTCTGGCGCAGTTGGTGCCAGCAAGATACAACAAGGCTGAAAGAAGTGAAAAGATTGTTGCAGCGATACATTAAATTACTAATCACCGGTGTGGTTTTTAGCGCGGTTCTTGCCGGGTGTTCTAGCACACCAAGACCTAAGGGCCCCGAGATACGCAAGGCTCAGAGTGAACCTGTTGCCGAAAATACTAAAGCGACTGCGGAACAAGCCGTTGCAGGGACAGCGGCAAAGAAAGTTGAGCGATTGCAGCTTGTTAGTGATGCAGCTGAGTTAGAAATCGATCCTAAGGTGCAGACAAAGTTCAATACCGCCATGGATTTTATGGCGGGTTCCCGTCTACAAGACGCTGAACGGATTTTGTTGGAACTCACCAGCAGTCACCCGGAATTGTCCGGCCCTTATGCCAATCTTGGGATTATTTATCTGGATCAGGGTTTGTTGGACCGTGCAGAGGATATGTTCGTTAAGGCGATCAATGCCAATCCCAAAAATGCATCGGCCCACAATCAGTATGGCATCGTCTTGCGTACTCAAGGGCGGTTTGCGGACGCCCAGGTGTCCTATGAGAACGCGCTGGTAGCCGATCCAAGTTTTTCTAACGCTCACTTGAATCTAGGTGTGCTGCACGATCTCTATCTTCAACAGCCCCAAAACGCCATTGGTCATTACAAGGCATTTCAGGAGCTATCAGGTAGCGAAGATAAGAGTGTGAAAATCTGGATTAGTGACCTGACCCGTCGCTATGGAAACCAACGTAGTGCCAACGCGAGTGAATGATGAACAAGATACTATTTGCCTCAATTTTGTTTTTTGCCCTCGTGTCCCACGCCCAAGAGACGCAGGCGCCGGAATCCAATGAATCCAACGAAGCTAGCCCGGTGGCTCCCTCCGAAGAGGAGTTCGAGCCGGCGGTGACCACAGGTGGTGTATCCCTGGATTTGGATGCCACATCGGTGACCGGCAATAGAGAACTCCCAAAAGTGCTTTACATCGTACCCTGGCGCAAAGCTGAACTGGGTGACCTTACGGGGCGGCCTATTGGCAGTTTGCTAGACGAAGTGATCGAACCTATCGATCCAGAAGTCTTTCAGCGTCAACTAAGTTATTACCAAGATGCAACTTCGGACAAAGACGGTACGAGTTCTGTGAACTCCGACGTTTTAAAGTCCGACAAGTTTGCTGACAATTCAGAGTAGAAAACCTAAGGAGACCACTATGGAAATCTACGCAACAATAGTCCGCTTTTTTCAGGAGGGCGGCCTATTTATGTATCCAATCGTGCTGGTGTTCGCCATAGGCGCCGCCATAGCATTGGAACGCTTTATGTACATTAGCGCCTCTCGCGCTCGCAATAAGAAGGTTTGGAATCAGCTGAAACCCTTGTTGCAGCAAGGTAACTATCAAAGAGCCATGGCTGTAACTTCAACTTCCAAAGCTGCGATTGGCAAAATCCTTACCTATGGCCTGAGCCGTGTTAAGTCAGCGCGAAATCGCGATGACATCGAGAAGGCTATGGAAGAGAGCTTGATGGAAGTTATGCCTAGCCTCGAGAAGCGTACTCATTACTTAGCGACCTTTGCCAATATTGCAACCCTGTTAGGTCTATTGGGTACGATTATCGGTCTGATTAAAGCGTTTACCGCGGTTGCCGCGGCAAATCCAGCGGAAAAAGCCGACCTATTGTCAGCCAGTATCTCCGTGGCCATGAACACCACGGCGTTCGGTTTGATGGTGGCGATTCCTTTGTTGCTTATGCACACGGTATTGCAAACCAAAACCAACGAGCTTCTAGATAGCCTAGAAATGGCATCTGTGAAATTCCTGAACAGCATCTCAGAACGAGGTGGTTCGGTTAAAGGAACAGCATAATGAAATCGCGAAGACGCCGAGCCAGAAGTCAAGAACCCGTAGAGTTAAACATTACGGCGTTCATGAATCTAATGGTTATTTTGGTTCCGTTCTTGTTGATAACGGCGGTGTTTTCGCGCATGGCTATTTTGGAGCTTAACTTACCTGGACCTGGTTCAGAATCTAGTGAGCCTCCCGTGGACTTGCAATTGGAAGTCGTCGTGCGTAACTCAGTCATTGAAGTGGGCGCACGGGACAAAGGTCTCCTCAAGAGCATTGCCAAGGGAGCGGATGGTTACAAATATGCTGAACTAACAGCGTATTTGAAGAAAGTTAAGCTGCAATATCCTGACAAGTTAGATGCAACGGTTTTATTGGAAGCCGACATTCCATACGAAGTATTGGTGCAGGTGATGGACACCTTGCGTGAAACAAAACAGGAGAGAGACGGCGAACAAGTCCGAGTCGAGTTGTTTCCAGAGATTTCCGTTGGAGATGCTCCGATTCGACAGGCCGCCGCCGGTCCCTAAAGAGGCACGCTTATGCAATCAAATCGCGCAAAACGAATGGACAGACACCACAAGCGGGGTAAGGCAGCACCCCTAAACCTGGTGTCGTTGATGGACATTTTTACGATTTTGGTATTTTTCTTGCTGGTCAATTCATCGGACGTCCAGACATTGCCAAATGCTAAAGATTTGCAAATGCCTGAGTCTATCGCGGAGCAAAAACCGCGTGAGACGGTCATTGTGACGATTACTGATGATGATGTGCTTTTGCAGGGCGAAAAGGTTGTGTCAGTGGTTGACGTTGCCAATTCCAAGCAACAAACCATACCGACACTGCAACAAGGATTAGAAGGTTTATCTAGTCGTTTGATTCAGGCTGATAACGAAGATGGTTATGAAGTCACCATTATGGGTGACAAGGAAATTCCATATACGTTACTTAAGAAGGTAATGGCTACCTGCACAGTGGCAGACTATCGAAGAATTTCGTTGGCTGTCATGCAGCGGGCGCCTGCTGAAGAAGCTGCGGGGTAAGTGTTTTGCAAGCATTTTATCGAATTGTAGATTTACCCTGGTCGCTGTCCGTAGAGGAAGAGCGGAAGTTTCGGCAGTTTTTGCTGAAAGTCATAGGGACAGTCTTTGTGTTGTCTCTAGTGATTCCTTTTCTACCGGTGCCTGAAAAAGATCCGGATGCGGTGACCGAAGTGCCTCCTCGATACGCCAAGCTTGTGCTTGAGAAGAAGGCGCCACCGCCACCCCCACCCAAACCAGAACCTATTGAGGAACTGGAGCCAGAGCCATTACCGGAACCTGAAAAGGTCGTCGAGAAGGAACCAGAGCCGGAACCAGAGCCAGTGATCGAGGAACCTAAGCCAGACCCCACTGAGCTGGCCCGTGAAAATGCCAGTAAAGCGGGTGTATTAGCCTTCGCCGATGATTTGGCCGACCTGCGTGAGTTGGACTCCGTGTCCAGTGTGGTTGATAACCGAGATTTAGCAGGTGCGTCTCAAGCGGCGGGTCGTTCGGAAAGGTCTTTAATCACCTCTTCAGCGGGTACCTCCAGTGGTGGCATTAACACGGCATCACTGAGCAGAGATACCGGTGGTGCGGGCGGTTTATCTTCCAGAAATACCACCCAGGTGGGAAGCAGCAACATCCAAGCTTCTCAAGCTGCCAAAAAGAAACGTGAAAGAGAGACCGGTGTCGCGTCCCGATCCCGTGAAGAAATCGAAATGATTTTTGACCGCAACAAAGGTGCGATCTTCGCCCTGTACAACCGTGCCCTAAGACGAGACCCAACCCTCCAAGGTAAGTTGGTGTTGAAGCTAACCATTGCACCGTCTGGCAAAGTAACAGCCTGTGAGGTGGTCTCCAGCGAACTCGCAGACCCAGAACTAGAGCGTAAATTGGTTCAACGTGTAAAGTTGTTTAACTTCGGCGCGAAAGACGTGTCGATTATGACGACGACGAAGCCGATTGATTTCTTTCCAGCGTAGGTCTGGCATTCGTTAGAGTACTGCGACCGTCATCCTGGGCCAGAGGCCCAGCCATAAATCTGGGAACGGCGGTCTCCTTCCGTGTTAGCGTAACCTCTTGATGATTTTAAACGAAGGGAGCCGCTTCGCGGCACAGTATTGACTGGATCCTGGCATTCGCCAGGATGACACGTGATTGAGAACTTATCTAATCCCCTTCCCCAAAAATCGGCCCAAGGAAGAAGTACCCCGCCGTTTCGCCACCTTCTGTTAGCCCATAGGCGACATACAAAGGCCCAAGCACCGTATCTATCCCCAAAAACACCGCGCCGCCCCAGATGCCTGAGGAAAAACTGATGTCGTCGGAGTCATCCCAAACATTGCCGAATTCTAAAGAACCACCTAAGTAGAGATTCGTGTTGAGAGGTGATGATGAATCGCCGCCGATCCGACGATAGAAAGCGACATTCACCAGTCCCGCATGCTGACCAAACAGTTCATCATTTCGTCTACCGGACAGACTGAACAATCCACCTAATGAAAAACTGTTTTGGATAGGGGCATCGCCCTCTAAGTTGGATCTTGCGGACATTCGGTATAGCAAGGTGTACTTGGAAAAGGTTTGCGCTCTAATAAAATCTGCATCGATGGATTCGAAAGAGTCAGAAGCACCTAGGGATTTGCGAGACGCGGACCACTCAATATTCGCGCGGGTACCGTGACGGGGAAAGTTTGCGTTATCCAATCGGTCATAGCCAAAACTAGCAAACACATTACCACTGTCAAAGTCTAAACTAAACAAAGTCGGGTCGCCGATACGTACTCGCGCACTACCGGTACCTCGACGGACACCTATTCGGAATTCTCCCCAGTTACCGAACTGGTGACCAAAGTCGATTCCGGCCTGCAACTGATTAATGCGTAGCTCGCCGATGCGATTGCCATCCTCAAATAAATTCAACGCGATTTTAGACAGTTCGAGTTGTGGGGCGATGAAAAAGCCATTTTTGTGATCCAAAGGCTGAAAAAACTCACTAAACAACCGTGGCTCTCGACCCACTTGAAAGTCCGCACGCCATTCAGCCCCTAAGGAGTTCACCGCTGTTCGCGTATAGCGGGCACCCAAGTTGTAGTTACTCGAGCCTTCAAAGTCGTCTTGTAATTCAATACCAAAGTTGACGTAGTTGGGTCCCCAGGATTTCTCCTGTGTCCGTATTGTGAGATTTGTGGTTTCGGCCGCCGAACTCAACGTGTAATCAACGGTCTCGAACGCGCCGAGTCCATAGA
>JBCCFQ010000211.1:0-6405 GCA_039029655.1 Pseudomonadota bacterium
CGCTTCGCTGTCAAATCACTTGTCTTTGAGTTATGGATATAGACTGCGTGCTGGTTCTGATGGTTGGTATCCCTGGACAGATGTTGATGACAAAGTGCCCAATTCAGATATTGCAGCCCTTTCAGATCGTGGCGCCGGAATGGTTGTCGTACCCGTGTGTTGGGATAAGGATCGCTCGCCTCATCAAGATGCGTTGAAGAGTATCTTGCTCCAAGAGATAGGGTCTGATTATGACGATGAATTTATCTCCGAAGAGACGACCGTTAGAAAGAACTCATACTCAGGCGTAGAACTCCTTGGCGACAGGGAAATTGATTCAGATAGATTCTATTACAAAGTATGGGTAACACAAGCAGACACCTGCGCCACAATGTTGGCGGTTTGGGTTGTCGATAAACCCAAACTCCTAGACGGTTTTGCCGACCCGTTATGGCAGGGCTTAACGATACTGAGAAATCCAAAGCAAGTTGATACAGACCAAGATTCGGTGGCGCGAAATGCGTCACTGGTTAATCGTCTTGGTTTGTATTATTACAACAGTCGAAGCTATCGGAAGGCGTTCGAGTACTTTAGCGATGCGTATGATCAAATGCCGAATGCCACGTTTTTTACCAATGCCCTGCAAGCATTGACTGATATCGAAGCCTACGAAGAGGCTTATCAGTGGGGTAAACCAGATTTCGAGAAACATGAAAACCCAGAGGCTCAAACTTGGTATGCCTGGTTGTTGTCCATGAATGATCGTCCGGAAAAAGCGATCAAGGTGTACAAGTCGGTCTTCGAATCTGGCTTTCGGAATGACAATGATTTCGAGTTGTATCTGAAACTCTTGGCAGCTGAAGACAGTTGGGCCGATTTCGATGAGGCGTTTTCGAGTTATTCGAAAGAGCCCGTTAGTGAGTCTGTCCAGCGAACCCTGGCGAAGCTCTTAAGCTCCAGAGGAGAGCATCAACGAGCCGTAGACATATTGGACGGACTAGAAAAGCCCAATCGGTTTGATGCCGATCTCACCTATGCCCGAATTGAAGTGCTAAACAGCTTGGGCGAGCGCGAACAGGTTTTGGCGCTGGCGAAAGAACTGATCAAAAGGGGGTTCGAGTCTGCCCAGGCTTACTACTACAAGGGGGATGCAGAGTATGGACTAGGCAAATTTCAAGATGCCAAACAAAGTATGTTGACGGCATTAGATTTTGCTCCCCGGAACCAAACCATCAAAGAGTACTTGAGGGACATTAGCGCCGCCCTGGGCGACGGCGATAACACGGCGTTGCTGTCGAAGATTGAACCAGTGAGTCTTATCGAACCATTTAAAGAAGCTTTTCAGAAACCTGACTTAGACGGTGACTACGAGGGGTTCGATTCCTATTACATTCATAGGGTCCGTGGGTTTGACTACGAAAAAGGCAAGCCCATGACCACTACCCATTATCGTCTTATCAAGATCCTAAATGAGGCTGGTGTGGAGCGGTTTGGTACTTTGGAGATGGACTTCAATCCCACTTATGAGAAATTGTTTGTCAATGAACTCAGCGTACTTGATGAGAAGGGTAAGGTCGTAGGCCAAGGTGACGCAGATTCTTACTATGTTGTGGATAAGGAGAGTGTGCTTGCCTCCTATGATCAAACGGCACACTTACCGGTACCTAACGTTCGTCCTGGCCATACAATTCGAGCAATTATTTCTATTCAAGATCGGGCGCCCAGCGATGAGTTTCCCGTAGAACAGATCTTTCTTTCCACCGATCGACCGGTGGAGTTGTCTGCCTTGTACGTACTCGGTGCTTCTGCCAATGAGCTGAAATACGAGACCTCCGAGGGGTTGGTTGCCACTAGAGTGCCGAACGGTTTTTATTGGCAGCCTGCAAATCCAAAGGTGTATCAATGGGAGCCTATGTTGCCAGAATATGAGGAGATTTTGGATTGGGTTCAGTTGGGTTCTGTTGGCAGCGATTGGAAAGAGGTGGGTCAAGACTATCTCACGGATATTGCGGAAAAGCTTGACTACGAACGCGTATCCAAACGTGCGAACTCGTTAGTCAAAGGTGTATCAGATCGCGATAGACAGATTGAGATCCTCAGCAATTACGTACAACGAGAGATAAACTACAAAGCGCTAGAGTTTGGTAAGCGAGCTATCATTCCAAAAACCGCACGTGAGACCATGCGGGATCGTTACGGCGATTGTAAGGATCATTCGACGTTATTGTACGCATTGCTGCGTGCCGTTGGCGTAGAAGCCAACTTAGCTTTAGTAAACTCTCGTTCCGAGGTGAATCCTAATCTGCCGAACTTGGATCAGTTTAACCATATGGTAGTTCAGGTACCGCAAGATGACGGTGAGTTATTCATTGACACAACGGACAAAGACAGCAATTTGACTCGGATCCCGCCTCGCGGGTTGGGTGGTCGGTACGCTTTGGTTTTAGATCAAGCCCCGCGATTGGTTGTGATGCCTGAGTATCCAGCCGACAGCAACCTGTTGCGAATTGAAAGGCAAATCAGTTTGTCCAAAAATGCACCAATGAAAGTCACAGAGTTTGCGACGTTCTCTGGTTACTTAGCCGCAGACCTTCGAGGCCAAATCCGGGGTATTGAATCTTCCCAATTAAAGGAAAGACTGCAGAGTTGGTTGAGTGATCAATACAAGGACGCGGAGCTAAAAGATTACTTCGTAGAAAATGTTTTCGACCCAGATAGTGATCTGACCCTAGAACTGGTGTATACGATGCCCAACAATTTTGAGTTCACGGGAGAGACCCCGATTTTCCTTGAGCGCGAATACCTGGAGCAACAACGATTTTCTGACAAACGTTTTCCTTTTAAGCGACGTTATCCATTCAAACTTGATTCGTCGACCCGGCTTATAGCGGATTCCAACGGCATCGAAGTGTCAAGAGATGACCTATCCGCCGAAGGGGAAAACCAGTTTGCCACTTGGCAGCGATCTGCGGCGGCCCTGGTAGATGGCCTGGAATTGAATTTCAGCTATCAGGCGGACAAAGGCGAGTACGAAGCGGACAGGTATGTGGATTATCAGTCCTTTCATCGGAGCCTCCTAAAGGGCATTCCCCTCAAGTTTGCCCTGGAGTAAAAGTTTCCGTGGTAAGATCAGAGGAGTCAGAAATCACCTCGATCGCCAGTGAAGCTAAACCCAACGACTCTTTCCAAGCAGTTAGCCAAGAAATTAGCTCCGATCTATCTGGTATCCGGCGACGAGGCACTTATTGTGTCAGAGTGCACCGACGCTATCCGCGCTACTGCTCGAGACCAGGGGTTCACCGAGCGCGAACTCTACTCCGTTGAACGTGGTTTTGATTGGCATGAGCTGACGGCTTGTGCGTCTGCGATGTCGCTGTTTGCTGAGAAAAAAATCATAGAAATCCGAATGCCTTCGGGTAAGGCCGGCAAGGAAGGTGCTGCCGTCTTGCTGGATCTGGCGGAGGCGCCCGTTCCCGATACCCTCCTTTTGGTTGTCACGGGCAAATTGGATCGCAGTGTCAGTAACACCAAGTGGGTTAAAGCCATCGAGTCAAAAGGCGAGCATGTTCAGGTGTGGCCCATTGACTTGGCGCAGCTCCCCCGTTGGGTTGAGCAACGTATGAGGCGTCAAGGTCTAGTTCCGGATCGCCACGCTGTAACATTGATTTGCGAAAGAGTCGAAGGCAATTTATTGGCCGCCAAACAGGAGATAGACAAGTTACTCCTGCTACATGGCACCGGGACTATTAGCGCGGATCAGGCTGCAGAAGTTGTTGCGGACAGTGCTCGTTATGATGTGTTCAAGTGTGTCGACGCAGCCCTTGCCGGAAACTTGAGTCGTACTCACAGAGTATTACAAGGTCTGCATGGGGAGGGTGTCGAGCCTGTTTTGTTGGTGTGGGCAATGGCCAGAGAAATTCAGGGGCTTACCGCCATGGCCTGGGAGATGAAGCGAGGTGCAACAAGCGCTTCAGTCTTGTCACGAGTTTGGGCCAAGCGTAAACCCATTTTGGGCGCAGCCCTTGAGCGTCACGAGTTGGCTTCCTTACAGTCCTTGTTAATGGAGCTGAGTCGGGCTGACCGAATCGTAAAAGGTCAGTGGCCGGGCAAACCTTGGCAGGCTCTGTACAGCATATTCACAAGAGTCGCCGACAAGAACACAAAGCTTAATTATGCGGTGGCCAGTTAAGTGGCAATCCAAAAACCCATGGGTGTTTTTGGTGGAACCTTTGATCCCATCCACTATGGTCACTTACGGACTGCGTTTGAGTTGAGAAATAAACTGGACTTCAGTGAAGTTCGCTTTATGCCCTGCGGTACGCCACCTCATCGAAACACCCCAAAGGCAGATGCAGTAACTCGACTTCAAATGGTGCAAGCGGCAACGGCGGACCAAGTGGGTTTTGTGGTGGATGACAGAGAGATGCGTCGCGATGGTCCGTCTTACTCTGTGGACACTCTGGATTCTTTAAGGGATCAGTTTCCACGTAGACCACTGTGCTTGGTCGTCGGAATGGATGCATTTTTGAGTCTACCAACTTGGCAAGACTGGCGTACCCTGTTGCAGCTTGGGCATCTTATCGTGGCCCATCGACCGGGCTGGAGTACGCCAGATATGGGGGTTTTGGGTGAACTTTTGAAAGCCAGGGGCACCAACACTATTGGTGCACTCCATGAAAGGCCCGCCGGCAAAATATATATTCATGCGGTAACCCAATTGGAGATATCATCCACGGCAATTCGGGACTTGATAAACGCAGGGGGCGACCCACGTTTTCTGATCCCGGATAGAGTGCGTGAGATTATTCAGCAAACAGGTTGCTATCAGTCGTCGAATAAGGAAATAGAGTTTGCAAAAAACTGATGTGAAACAGTTGGTTATTGATGCGTTAGACGAACTCAAGGCCAATGATGTCAAAGTACTAGATGTAAAGGATTTAACCAGCTTAACGGACTGGATGGTGGTCGCTAGCGGGCGCTCCAATCGTCACGTGAAGTCTTTGGCTGACAAGGTGGTATTGGACGCCAAACATGCGGGTCATTCACCCATTGGGGTTGAAGGTGCCGGTGAGGGTGAATGGGTCTTGGTGGACCTGGACGAGGTGGTTTGCCATATCATGCTGCCTAAGATTCGTGATTTCTACAATCTAGAAAAACTCTGGGAGTATCCACGAGCTCAGCGAGCCGCAGAACAATAGGACCCATGGCCCGTGCGTCTACTGATTTTGGCCGTGGGATCTAAGGCCCCTCGCTGGATAGAAGAGGGGTTTCAGGAATACGCGAAGCGGGTTAAAGGTGACTGCCAAATTGGGCTTAAAGAGGTGCCGCCGGCCCGGGGGCAACGCAAGCAGGCCCTAAGCAATAAACGCGAGGAGGCCCAGCGGCTAAGAGCTTGCGTGCCCAAAAACGCCTTTAAGGTGGCGCTGGATGAGAAGGGAAAATCTCTAAAAACCCGCGATCTTGCAGCTAAAATCGATGAATGGAAGCAAAATGGACGAGAAGTTGCTATTCTCATCGGTGGTCCAGACGGGCTGGACGCGGAGCTTATGGATGAGGCCGACTTCGTGTGGTCCCTCTCTTCACTGACCCTGCCTCATACGTTGGTTCGGGTGGTTTTGGCGGAGGCCTTATATCGGGCCTGGTCATTAGGGCACAATCACCCCTATCATCGAGAATAAACTCGATTTTAAAAAACTCATATGAATCAGAATGTTATTTTTTTGGCGTCTGGATCACCACGGCGGCGCGAATTGCTGACTCAAATTGGAGTCACCTTTGAATGTCTGGTAACCGATGTGGATGAAAGCGTGTTGGAAAATGAGGCGCCATCGGATCTAGTTCAACGTCTGTCCTTGCTAAAATCTAGCGCGGCACAGACGGTATTAGGCCCCTCGCCGGTGATCATTGGTGCAGATACCACGGTGGCTATTGAGGGACAGATGTTTGGGAAACCCACGGACCGTGAGGATGCGCTGCACATGATGGCTCGCCTGTCTGGAAAGGTGCATAAGGTGTTCACCGGTGTGACGGTGATGCGAGGTGATTGGCAGAAAACGCTTGTGCAAATTAGCCGGGTGACCATGCGCGAGACCTCCTTGGAGGAAAGAGGGCGTTATTGGGACAATGGTGAGCCACGGGACAAAGCGGGTGCCTATGGCGTGCAGGGATTGGGGGCGGTTTTTGTTCAACGAATAGAAGGTAGTTACTCCGGGGTCATGGGTTTGCCGTTGTGCGAAACGGCGGGACTGTTGGCTGAAGTGGGTTGCGGTCCTTTATAGGAACTTTTTTGTGAGCGACGAAATACTTCTTAACGTAACACCTCGTGAGACCCGCGCTGCGGTTGTGGAAAATGGTGTTGCTCAGGAAGTGTATGTAGAACGAAATAGTCGGCGGGGTATCGTCAGCAACATTTACAAAGGGCGCGTA
>JBCCFQ010000212.1:0-6400 GCA_039029655.1 Pseudomonadota bacterium
CTGATGTCTGTAAGACTCCTGACCGGCTACAAGTATTAGGTTCTGGGGGCCCGGAGCTACAAGACAAGCGTGCATCGAGCAGCTACTTGATCTGGATCGACAACAAACCGAGGGTACTCGTTGACATTGGCGGTGGTAGCGCCCTACGTTTTGGTCAGGCTGAGGCAAACCTATCCGATCTAGCGGCGGTTCTTTTTACTCACCTGCACGTTGACCACGTAGTGGACTTTGCGGCATTGATCACATCGTCCTATTTTGAACAACGACGCGTGCCTTTGCCGGTCTTGGGACCTAGAGGTAATCACCTGATGCCGGATACGGAAAGTTTTGTGAACCGCCTATTCGACGAGAACACCGGCGCTTATCCTTATTTGAACAATTACTTGACCGCTTCAAAAAACGATTACTGGCTAGTCACTCAAAACATTGACAAAGAAACGCCGAGCAGCGCCATTCAAGGCGACATCATCGATGTCAGTGCAGTCAATGTTCATCACGGTCCCATCCCAGCCGTCGCCTGGCGAATCGATCATGACTCTTGGTCGGTCGCATTTACCGGCGATATGAGCGAGCGTGGTGTTGAAAAAATGAGTCAGCTCGCCGAGGAGGTGGATATTATGGTGGCACACAATGCGGTACCTGAGGGTGCAAACCGAGCTGCGCTGAATCTACACATGCCACCCTCGGTCATTGGTCGACTGGCAAAAGATGCCCAGGTCCGACGTTTAGTGCTTTCCCACCGTATGCGCCGGACCCTAGGCAAAGAGACCGAAACCTTGAACCAAATCAGGGAGAGTTACAAAGGTCCGGTTGATTTTGCAGATGACTTGGATTGTTTTCCTTTATAAAGAGTTACTGTGGTCGGATATCAGTGGCGACCCACTGCACTAAGTCTGCGAATCCCGTGAAAAGTTCATTGGGACCAACATTACAGTGGCCAAACCGATCAAAGGTTCGAACCACATAGTTTCTTTCATATCCCCGGCGTTGAAGCAGTCTCTCATAGACAGGTTGATGAATGTGCAACGGCACAATAGCGTCTCGCGTTGTGTGTAGATGCAATACCTTGGTGTAAGGCAAGCGTCCATTGGGATCATAGTAACGTCTAAAATATCTGACAGATCTTGGGTCGGCAACAAACCGCTCAATGATACCGTTGAGTGTTTCATCGTCTCGGGAGCCGGAATAAACACGTCCACTGTTGTCATAAAAATTTCCGCCAGACTTACGCTGTAGGTCCATGGTCCCCCCACCCGCAAGAGCCAGCGCTGCAACGGCCCCCTCTGCCAACTCGTCTGGCGACTGCCAGAAGTAGCCCAGAGTGGCCGCGTAGTCCAGTAACAATAATGGATCAGGGTTTGACATGAGTTCACCCACAACCAGAGGAATCACCTCGGTGAAGTAATCCAGGTCCGCTGTCAGCAAGTTACCGGGCAACGTGCCTGGATAGAAGTAGTCAAACAACACCCGAGCGTCAGCAAAGTAGTCTTGCTGAACAGTGGACCCACCCAACGCCGCACAAACAGGAAGATAGCCTTCATAACGGTAGGGTGATCGTTCAACCAAACGCTGGCCAATATGGGTACCCATGGAGACACCCGCTAGGTAAGTTTCAGACGGGCGCCCCATGAGAATACTAAACAAGAATTCGACAACCCGTGTATCAAACGCACCCTCTCGAACAGCATAGCCATTCACCCGGTAACTGGAATAGGCCACTCCATAACCTTGAGCCACGAAACCTGCACTTAATGGATCGAACAACTCGTGTCCAACCGGGGGGAGCGTTAGCGGCGCATTTTCTGGCACTGCGCCATGCAGCAACAATACCAATCCCCCATTCCATTCATCCGGGCGCACCATTCGAAACGGTGCTCCAAAAATTGAGCCATCGATTTGTGTGACTCCATTGTCATGAGTGATTTCAAAGCCCGCGTTGGCCCCATGGGGTGGCCAAAATGTGAGAACAACGACACCTAAAAAGAACACTTTTACTCGCCGCAACATAAATACCTCCTAAGTCTTTGTTTTGGACTCACCGCATCACCCATCCAATAGGATTAACCCCCGACTTATAGGGTAGAATCAGGACAAAATCGGCACATGAAGATGCCCCGAAGTTTTAAAGAAGGCTTTCGGCAAGAAGAAAAAACAGAGAGTTATCGTGGTTATGGTAGGGAGCCAAGAAACCGCAACATTCCAAATCGCAGACCTCACGGTTGATTGCGGCAGACGGGAAGTCCGGAGAAACGGCCGGGTGTTGGACGTGCCCAAACTGTCCTTTGATGTGCTCTTGGCCTTGATACAAGAATCACCCAATGCAATGACCATCGACCAGCTGATGGACCGGGTTTGGTCCGGTAAAGTGGTCAATCCGGAAACAGTGACCAAGCGGTTGGAGTTACTTCGAAACGCATTGGGGGATGACAGCAGTGACCCAAAATATATTGGCTTGTTGCGTGGTCACGGCTACCGACTCATACCCAAAGTCAAACCCGCCGACACTGGTAGCAGCAATTTTAAAGTTACTTTTGCCGCCGTTTTTGCATTACTCGCGATTGCTCTTACTTGGACACTGATTAACCACACTAGGGAGGTGAGCCCCAAGCACTCCATCGCGGTGCTTCCTTTCTTGTCGTTGTCGGAAGCACCAGATGATGAATACTTTGCCGACGGCCTAAGCGAAGAACTCAGTCACGCTTTGGCCAACGTCGAGGGACTAAAGGTCACCGGGCGAACCTCGAGTTTCTTCTATAAGGGTAAGAATGAAGACTTACGCAAAATCGGGCAGGAACTGGGTGTAGCCAATGTATTGGAAGGGTCGGTTCGACGCTCCGGAGACACAATACGTATCACCGCCCAATTGATTAACGCCGAAGATGGCTATCATCTATGGTCCCAGACCTACGACAGGAACATTAAAGACCTCATTGCCATACAACAAGATATTGCCACCCACGTGGTGGACGAACTTCGTATAGAACTGATGCCGGAGGTGAGTGATCTGTTGAACCCAAAAATGGAAACAGATCCGGACACCTATCTTATTTACCTAAAGGCCCTCAATCTTTCGCAGAGCTTAGCCCTCAATCTTTCGGACGCCCAAGAATTGGTGGAAGAGGTATTGGCCAGAGATCCAGACTTTGCACCGGGGTGGACACTCTTGGGCGTAAACCACGTGAAGAGTCTTGTGGGCGGATTGGAAGACTACAAATACGGTTGGGTCGAAGGTTGGCGGGAAGTGAAGAAAGCCATAGAGAGAAGCGAGGCCATTGAGCCTGAACAAGGTCAGCTAAAAGCGATACAAGGCGTGTACACCTGGGTGTTCGAACAGAATCCTCAGTCGGCTGCGCCCTACTTTGAAGAGGCGTTGCGTTTAAGCACTTCTGACCTAGATGTAGTCATGGCGGTTTCTTCTTTTGCCAAACACATTGGACGACTGCAGGACGCGCAAAAACTAGAAGAATTTATGGTCAATCGAGATCCTTTATGCACTAGATGTTTACACTCCCTAGCCAAGACCTCCCGTTACAATCGTCAGTTGGAGAAAGCCGAAAAAAACATTCGGAAGTTTCAAGCCTTGGTCGGCCGCGGTGGCGGTGAGCGATCCTTAGGAATTGTTTTGATTATGCAAGGACGCTACCAAGAAGCCATCGAGTCCTTTAATCAGTTTGATCACCATTTATTCTTGAGAGATCAGGGTATTGCATTAGCCAAGTTTGGACTAGGGGATGTCACGGGGTTTGACGCGGACATGAAAAAGCTTGTACAACAATGGGGAGACAAAGAACCTTGGGTGATTGCCGAAGCTTTCGCCTATGCAGGCCGCGCCGATGACGCGTTTTATTGGCTAGAAAAGTCGGCAAGACACCGCCCCATGGACATGCAAACGGTGCATCAAGAACCTCTATACGAAAACATCCATAAGGACCCCCGATGGCAAATTTTCTTGAGCCGAATCGGATCCAGCAAAGACCAGCTCGCCACTATCGAGTTCAACCTAGCGGAACTGATTCCTGAGATTAAGCAAGAAAACCGCCTACCCTAACCTTTGGTACAGCACTCAAATCAGAAAATGCAGGGCAAGCGCCCCATTGAGCACCATTAAAGTAAAGTCCACCACAAAAATTAACAACATGAGGCCGCTGAAGACCTGCCAGGCTCCACCGCCGCGTCTGTTTTCTAGCGCTATAGGAACATTGCCCGCAAACTGTGTGCCGTGGGCTACAGCATTCACAATAAGAAGTATTGCCCATTGCCGACCACGGTCAAACTCATCTAGGTTGAACAGCAGCAATACGTTTAGGACTAAGAAGGCCAGATTAAACCCACCGACAAACGTCCCAGAGCGAATCAGCGTTTCGAACACTGGTGTTTCCCGCTGCTCCCTGGGGACAACGACCTTCGCAAAAATTCGGCCACGCAACCAGAACAGGTGGAAACCACCGGCAAACCATAGGGCATTTAAGATGAGTAAGGCTTTAAGAATGGCTCTCCACCTCCCCTAAGGCAGCCGCTTGGGTGACTTATCGCAAAAAGTAGAAGCGGAGTGTAATGACGGGCTCGGGTTCGATCAATTGTGCGGGTGAATACTGCGAATGATCAATAGGGGCCTAAACGACCCCTATCTCAACTCTTGTTGTTTGTTTAGGCGTCTTCAAGCACCACCGCCGTTCCTACTGCCAAGAGCTCCGCAGCACCCCCCATAATCACCGAAGTGGTGAAACGAGAGGCAACAATGGCATTGGCACCTAACTGCTCGGCTTCTCTCACCATTCGGTCGATGCTTTGTTCTCTGGCTTCAGCAATCAACTTGGCATATTCGTGTATTTCGCCACCAACGATAGAGCGCAAGCCAGCCATAATGTCCTTACCGATGTGTCGCGCACGAATGGTGTTGCCACGAACCAAACCTAATGTTTTGCTGATACGTTTTCCGGGAATTGTTTCGCTGGTCACTACTATCATTGATTAAATCTCCACGTCTTTGTATTTGTCCGTTTTGCGTTCTATGAGTCGTTGACGCAACACAGATATGAATAACAACAACAGTCCCCCATAAACCCCGCCAACCACAAACACTTCTATGATCGACAAGGAATGTTCACCAGTAATGAACTGGAATAGCGCAAATCCAATTGCCAGCAGCACTCCGCCTATCAAGAACATCCACCCTAAACCTCGTGTTGCATTTACTGCAGTATCATCCATCGTCTCTCTCCAGACGTCTTCGCCGACGTCACTCAGTTTCGCCTTACCAATTTTTTGTCGTAGCGCCCTTAATTCGTTCAAGGTATCGCGACACTCCACACAAGACTGGCAACGCACTTCGACAAATTGTCTCTCTTGCTGTGTCAGCTCACCATCGATATAACCCGATAGCCTCTCCCCAACACATTCACCAAATTTACAATTCATGATCTTTCCCGTAGGCCTTTGCTAGCGCAATTCTGGCCCTGTGTAACCTAGACATAACGGTACCTTGTGGAATATCCATTACGTCAGCGATTTGTGCGTAGGACATATCCATATAGTCTCGTAGCACAATGATTTGGCGATAATCGTTTTTGAGACTGGCCAAGGCGGCTTTTAGCTGCTTGTCCCGATCCGCTTGCTCGGCAAGTTGTTCCGGACCGGGTGCAATATCGAGCAACTCCTCGACCTTGTCATCCTGTGGACGGCGTCGACGCAGTAAATCAATGCATCGATTTCTCACAAGCCGCAGGAACCAAGGCTTGAGTGGACCTCGGTTGGAATCATAAGACTTGGGCGCACCCAGCACCGTGGTCATAGCGTCCTGTACGGCATCCGCCGCATCCGCAGGGTTTCCCAAAATCTGGGTTGCCAAGGCATGTGCCCCTCGTCCAAATTGTGCCAATTCATTGCGCATGTCAGTCGTTTTCATAAGCTTCGATAACTATACGTATGAGGCCGGGGTTTTATTCCCGGTTTTTGGCAAAATTTTTTTATTTTATAAGAATCAGTAGGTTAACTAATTACGCAAGGAGATTCTTGAAGGATATTGTCCAGGGTAGCCAGCAAAAGGTCAGCGTCTTTGTGGGAAAAAGTCAGAGGCGGTCGAATCTTCAACACATTGTCGTGAGGACCATCGGTTCCGATGAGTATTCGATGATCACGCAATCGGTTTTTCACGTAGCTGGCGAGGGATGTTGCGGGTTCTAATGTTTTTGCATCGAGGACAAGTTCAACGCCGATGAAAAAACCCATGCCACGGGCGTCCCCCACCAAGGGATGCCTGTTGACCAACTCTTTGAGACCCTCCAACAAATAGTCGCCGGTTGTTTTTGCGTTATCTTGCAGTCTCTCCTCGTCTACGATGTCTAACACTTCCCGGGCAACCACACAGGACACGGTACTTCCACCAAAGGTAGAAAAGAAC
>JBCCFQ010000213.1:0-6387 GCA_039029655.1 Pseudomonadota bacterium
CGGAGTCGCTTTGGTGCCACGTCAGAATCGCATCGCCGCTTTTGGTGCTGTCCAATCTGTATTGTAATACGTTTAGCGTATTGTCGCTTACCGAGAAAACGCTTGCCGGTTCCCAAATGCCATCGACGCTCTGCGGTAACAGTTAACTGGTGCCGGTCACTTGCCTTAGACGGTTCCGCGGAACCGCCAAACCCGCTGGCTTACACCTCTGATATTGCGGGCGGGCTCTAACCTTCTTTCCCCGGGGCACTGATCTAATGCCCAGTTGATTGCCATACAAATACAGGAAGGCTGCCAGTTCAGTGATAAAATTAACGAAGTCACTGGTTGAAAAGGATTTTGTTTATGCACTGCCCCACCCGCTTAGCGCTCGTAATATTGCTGGTAGCACGCCCTGTCGTCGCTATTGAACTGGAACAGACCGATGACTTTCAGGATGGTACGACCCAAAGTTGGGTCAACGACGTACTCGGAAATAGTACGAATCCGCCGGTCAACACCAACGACGGAACCGGAATCACAGGCGTTGGCGATCGCTTTCTAACGAATGTCTCCACTGGGGGCTCTGGGGTGGAAGGTGAACAGCTATTTCTGAACACGAATCAGTGGTCCGGCGACTATCTTGATGCGGATGTCGATGTGATTTGCGGTTATTTCCGAAATCGTGGTGCTACCGACCTGAGGATTCACCTAGGCGTGGAAGGCGCATCGACGCAGCGGTTTGTGTCCACCACCCCTTTTGCATTACCGGCAGACGGACAGTGGAGGCGGTATATCGTTTCGATTCGACGAGATGACGTAACGTCGGTGGGAATTGGCGGAACCTACGATGGTGTGTTCTCTGCCGTGACGCAACTTCGGATCTTCCATCGAGCCGGTTCATTAGGCTGGCAGCCCACACCGGTGGCTGGTTCGGTAGACGTCGACAATATCACGGCAGGAAATAACAGTGCCTTTGACAGTGATTGTCGGGATTTGCGTTTCCCAATAGCGAATGCTGGTACCGATCAAACAATAATCGATTGGGATAACAATGGAGTTGAGTCCGTCACACTGGATGGCTCACAGTCATTGGGTTTTCCTACTATCATCTCGTATCAATGGTCGTTCACCTTTGGTAATTCATTCGATCCGGGCAGGTTGTTGGCGACCGGATCCAACCCAACCCTTGAACTGGCCCGTGGAAGTACAAGAATCGCCTTGCGTACGATTACCTCGGCTGGCTTTCGTGATGATGACATCATTCGAATCTTCGTCGTTGGTTATGACGTCGCCGATGTTGCAGTCTTGCCAGACTTCACTGGTGATAGCTTGCCAGACATTGCCTCTCTCAAATATTTCGGAGACCAACCCGGTGGATTCGAAGCCCATAGAGTCAGCTTGTACTCCTCCGCACCAGGCTTCCTCACCACCCGCATTGGGTATGGGGATATAAGTTACGCACCCGTTTCCATGGTGGCATTTCCACAATCCGCACCGGATGGTGGCACTGCGTTGGGTGTTTTCTCGCTGCGGATAAACAACAACAGTTTTGATGGCAATGATCGGATTGAGATTCGGGATCCTGACGATGGCTCACTGATCTCAATCCAGGAACCCCTAAACGACGATTGGCAGGTTCGACAGATTCTGTCTGTGCCTAGCGTTGGACAGAATGGAAGTGCAGCGCTGGGTGTGTTGGCGGTTGATGAAGTGACTCGGAATATTGCGCTGGTAATTCGTGAAGTCGCACTAGATGCACACATTCGCACGCTATTCTTTCTAGGATCCTCATGGACACCGTTACATGCGGAAATCATACCTAATCTCGGTTCAGGCGAGCCCGGTGTCGCCCTGTTAGCTACGCGCGATGACGGCTTATCGGTTGTCCAAATTCGCAATACACAAGATGGCGCTTTGACGACCAACGTCTTTTCTCTGGATCAAAACTGGTCGGCAATTGAAATGCGAGTTATAAACGACGCAACAGGAGACGCGATCAGCGATCTAGCCATCCGTAGTGTTCGCAACAGCGACGGACTGGAAGTTATTCAAATAAGGAACAGCGTTACTGGCGCATTGGTACGCAATCTGTTCCCATTACCTGCACCCTGGGTCACCCATTCAATGGCTGCCGTGGACGACAATGGTTCCTCGGCGTTGGCTGTTATGGCGGAACGCACGTCGGATGGGCAGATGTTGGCGCAAGTCCGAAACACGACAACCGGAACCTTGATCAACAACACCTACATGTTCGGGTCTCCCTGGCGAATCCGAAAATTCATGGGTATGGCTGATCTTGATGCCAGTGGAACAAGCGACTTATTGGTTCTGGCACAGAATCAGGACAATGGTCGTTTTTACTTGCAAATTCGTGATGCTGCAACCGGCATCATCACCAGAAACCTGCCCCAGCCACCATGAGTACGACCGAATCGATCCGGAGACAGTATGATGAACATTCAACCGATTCGAAATGAAGTTGACTACGAGGTAGCATTGGAACGAATTGCTGAACTGATGTCGGCAGAGGTTGATACACCCGAAGGTGAGCAGTCCACTGGTTACATTCTATCTCTTACCGGCTCCAGCGCATTGTTTTGTGCCGTGACTACGTGGTGCCCCTCCCTTACCTCACTAGTTAGGCAAAAAGACGTTACGTATAACCGTTGCGTCAAAGCCGTCGCGAATCTGGACAAAACGTACACCGTTGGTGATGTCGCGCATGGGAACGGCCAACTCATCGCTAGCTCCTTGGGCAAAGCTCGGTAGAACGACGAATTGATTTTGAAATTCCCATGGTGGTGCAATAAAAAAGTTGTTCTTAAGAACGCCGCCCGTTTGCAAATCTCGGATTTGTACAAGGACTTGATTGTCGCTTTCCCGTATGGACAGAATGGCCAATGCATCCGTGCCGTTGACGATAACGGATTCGATTTGTCGTGTTGCCCAACCGTTTCCTCCGGCACCAATGGGATAGATGTTGTTGATCAGAGTATTATTGAGCCCGTCCCTGACTTGAACAATCATCAAACCATCGTTGTCTCTGATCATTCGAACAGCAACTTCCTCCGCACCATTTCCGTTCTGATCCGGAAGTTTTTTGAACTCGATTGCCGTCCAACCAAAACCCAGTGGAAACACGTTTCGAATTAGCACACCGGTTGCCGCGTTTCTTATTTGAACAATAGTTAAGTTGTCACTATCCCGCGTGGCCAATACCGCTACTGCGGCCTGCCCATTAATCTCCATGGTCTGAAGTTGAACCGGTGTCCAGCCAAAGCCCAATGGATACACGATGCGTATTCTAGTGTTGTCATTTGGGTCGCGTAACTCAACGCCCATCAAACCGTCAGACTTTCGTTGTGCCAGGGTCGCGACCGCACCATTGGTGCCAGGCAAGTCAACCAAGTCGGTATCTATCACCCGCCAACTCCCATTCCACGGGAACAAATTTCGTACTAGGCCGCCCGTCTCGTCACGTATTTGTATGATGGGTAAACCGTCATTTCGATGAGCCACTACTCCGATCGCGCTCTCTTGACCAAGTTCAATCTTGAGCAACTCGCTTTCTATCCAATCCTGGTTAAGAAAGCTCATAACAGCTGATTGTTGCCCAGTGATACTGTCGTGCACCCGCACTTCCAGCCGTTCCGCATCATCTACTCGGAATGAGGCGAGTTCGGGGCTTCCGTCATTGTCTGTATCTCCGAGATTTACAATCTGTTGTTTGATCACAGAGTCACAACAAGTCTTGTGCAACTCTGCACCCACGTTGTCATCTTGGTTGTTGAACTGATAGACAACACCACGACCCAATCGTGTCAATTCCACAGGACTGCTGCCATCGCTTCCCTCATCGAGATCATCCACTAAGTATGTTCCGTTGAGGGTTCCATCACTTCGAAACAACTCAATTCCCTGAAATGTGTCGGTCGCTGCAAAATACAAAACACCGTTGACATCGACCATTTCGTGAGGACGTGATCCAGTGCTGGTAGAGGTGTTTATGTCTCTAATGAGGATGGTACCTTTTTCGCTTCCGTCGGTACGCCAAAGTTCCAGGTCGTTATCGTCTGGTCTAGTAGCACGAAAATATAAGTAGTCACCGGAAGCCACCATCTCCGTTCCAGTGTGTGCGCCTGAAAAATTGCCGGCGCGGATTTCCTTCAAAATCTGTGTGCCACCCGGGGTACCGTCCGATACCCAGATTTCGCCCCCGTTCCCATCAGTGTTTGCTCGAAAAAATAGGCGATCTTTCCAAACCGTTAGACTGTCCAGAAAATTTGGGCTGGAGACTCCGGACGGCGCAGCGGTTACCAACCTCGACGTGCCCTGGCTAGTTCCATCGCTGACGTATAGACCAAAGTCTGTTCCGTCGAAACCACGAAAGAAAAAGTGTGTACTGGTGGCTGCAAGAATTCTATCGACATCGCCGTTGTTGGGAAACACGCTGTCGTTAGGTACGGTGTTCAATTCTTCAACGATCATGGTGCCAGCTTCGGTACCATCGGATTTCCAAAGCTCCACACCTACCGTTGTGCTACTTCGAGCAAAGAAAAATAAGGTATTGCCGACCGCAGCCATGCGTGGTGTATCGTCCACTGCAAATCCATGGTCCGGTCCACCAAAAATGTCAGCAACCATTTCAGTTCCTGCCTCGGTACCATCGCTCTTCCACAACTCCGTACCGTTTTGTCCATCGTCCGCCGCGAAGTAAAGCAAGTTCCCTACAGGTAGTAATACGGGCGGTTTTTGCCAGTCAAAAGCAGCTTGAAAACGTCGAATGCCATCGCCGGCGCCAGGGTTGATGTCTTTGACGATCTCCGTGCCGGCTGCTGTGCCGTCAGATTTCCAAAGCTCAACCCCTTCGCCCCCATCGGCAATAAAGAAGATCAAGCCATTATGATAGATCAGGCTTTCAGGTCTTGAAGAGGTGACCGCGCCATCTAAGTCGATGACCATGGTGGTACCGGCTTCGGTGCCATCCGAGCGCCACAGTTCTTCTCCATTTCCGTCTTGGGCGGCAAAGTACAATGTGCCATCAACGTTGATTAAGTAATTGGGCGTGCTACTGGCTGGACCATCTACAATGTCTCTTACCAGCTCAGTTTTTGCCTTGACCAAGGCTACTGCAAGGAAAAAGCTACAGAATGCGAACAGCGTTCGGATTTGTATAGACATGGTATTACCTCTCCGCTAGTGGACCATGAGCTCCTAAATCCAATTGACCCGACTATCGCAATATTCGTTGTGTCAAAGCTCAGGTCTCGATAACTGCAATTAGTTTTATCAGTAAAGCGTTAGCTCTCAGCTTCAGTTCGAAATCGCTATCGAGGCAAGGTCACAGATGGTTCAAGACATGTTAGCATTCGGTTCCCTTATCTAATGTCATTTGATTGACACAAAGTACCCATTAAAGCGAAATTTCTTGGTGGTTGCCGTCATTGTGTGTTTGGCTACCTATCTGGCAATGCGGAGCAGTGCATGTGAGCAGGCCCGGATGTTACCCTCAGAGAAAATACGCCGGTCGCATATAGGCCGCAGCTCAAGGAGAAAATATGAAGAATGTGTCGTCGGTGCTACTAACATTAGGACTCGTGATCGCCGTTTCATGTTTGCTCGGTGCCCTTTTCGGCGGGCTTGGCAGCCGCTTTGGCTGGTGGGACTTCTCCCTTGGCTTCACGATACTCAGGTACAGCGTCTACGCGGCTGGCGCAGCGGCGGCACTTGCGGTACTAAGCGGCATTTTCACGATGGTCGGTGGGCAAGGCCTGCGCTTGAGGCACTTCGTCGTCCTCGCCATCGCTGCCATCGTGTTTGGCGTGCCCTACCAAGCCCGAAATGAGTTTCGCAAAGTGCCGACCATTGCTGATGCCACCACGGATTTTGACAATGCACCTGTCTTTGTGGACCTCGTGGCCGTTCGCGAACAGACGGCGAAAAACCCCCTCGAGTTTCGCGGCGGTGAAACCATAGAGCGACAGAAGGCCTCCTTTCCCGAACTAAAGACGCTGCACACCAGCATGAGCCCCGAACAAGTGATTGCCGCCGCACAAGCCATCGCCGAAACCCAGGGCTGGGAGGTTGTCGCCGCGAAGAAAGATGAGGGACGGCTTGAGGCCACCGCCACCACCTTTTGGTTCGGCTTCAAGGACGACATCGTGGTTCGGGCGGTAGCGGCAGAAGACGGGCAAACGATCGTCGATGCCCGGTCCGCCTCGCGGGTGGGATTTCTCGACGGTGGCGCCAATGCGAAGCGAGTCGAAATCCTTATGAACGGCCTCGACGCAAGTTGAAACGCCTTTTGGACAAGTTTGGATTGGCGAATCGATTACTTCTGGGTCACCGCCACGGCGTACTCAAGGTTGTTGTCTTTACGCTTGACCAAACATCCACCGCAGCACG
>JBCCFQ010000214.1:0-6339 GCA_039029655.1 Pseudomonadota bacterium
GAGATCAGTGGCACACTGCAAGAAAGCGGTGAATTTGAAGTTTTGATCTCCGCAACCAATCAATACGGGACGGACACTCAAACCCTAAAGCTCACAATTGATCCCGCACCCCATGATGTTGACAAAAACAAGGAACTCCTAATTGTCGATCCTGATGTAGTTGGGCACGCCGAGTTGGTTGGCGCTAATAAACTGCTTCACTTTCGTACCGTTATGACCCGGCTCGCCAATGGCGCCGATGTAGATGCATTTGCTGATGGCTGGTTCGAGCTATGGGGCAGCACACAAACCATTGATAACGGCCACATGGCAGTCGCTAGAACACGTGCCCGGGATCAGTTCAAAACCGCCTGGGCAAACAACCAAGTTCGATTGATTGCTATCGTCAACAGAATCGACCTCACCAAGTTCCAAGACAACGACATCACTCGTCCTAGACTGCTTGGTGAAGGAAGACTGGTTTACGAAGTACCCGGCAACCCATTCACCGTGATTTTGGAGTATGGACTTCCAAGAAGGTCTGGAGACATAAACGCAGACCTTGAAAGTTGGGCCGGGGACTGGCATCAACTCGGCAAACCAGGGTTGACACTCGACCAACAGATTGCGAATTTGAGTGACCTCCTGGGCGAAATCACAACAGCTGATAACCTGAGGCAAGCCCGAACCAATCACCTATTCGGGCCATGGGAACTTAGAGAATTTCACCTTGATAACGGCGCTAGAAGATTGGTTCAAGCACCAACAGCGCAAACGCCAGATAAACGATTCAACGACCAAGCTCCATTTAAGGAATTCATTCGGGATAACCTCGCAACCATACTCAACGGTGGCCACGAAATTCCGCCAGAAATGCTAGCGGCAAATGTACCTGTCGATGGTGGTTGGCGAGCGGGCGGTGAAGACGATCGTGCGCGAATGGTTGTGGCTTTCAATACGTGTGATGGTTGTCATCAAGCACCGGAGGTGCCTGGTGTTCCTTTTCAGCACATTCGTGGTAACGGCGCAGGCATGCCAGCGGCGCTATCAGCGTTCTTAGCAGGACCGGTGACTCTCGCTCATCCACTACCCGGAGCTGACTCCAATACCCATGACGAAATGGCTCAACGTGTAGCCATCTTAGAAAGAATTGTGAATCCGACACGAGAATCATTCCAACGACAGTCTTATGTGCCTTACATGATCCAAAACCGTGCAAATCGTGAACATTAGAATGATGATGGATCTACACATGAGTGACTTCGATCATAGGTCCTAGCTTGTGTTGCACCGCAAGCTGCATGGAAAAACATATCATTAGCTGCGTTTTGTCATTCAACCAGCAGAACAAGCTCGTAACGTCGCGAAACATGCAGTTGACTGATTGAAGAGTTTGGGTTATCCCATGGAAAACGAAAATGATTTTCGCCTCGAAGGGAAGTCGATGGAAAAAATAATAATCACAGCATTCATCGTGACATCGGTTGTCGCGGCCCTATTTCTTATCTCAGGTTGTACAACGGTTGGCAAGGGACGAAACAGCTTGGCTCGGTATCAAACCGATGATCAAACGTTACTCGATCTGTTTCCGCAATACGTCACCAGCAATAAGCTGAGTACCGAAGGTCTTATTCCGTTAACCGATAAGGCATCCACAAGTTATGCTGACTATATTAAGTTCAGACGCGAACGCTACGGCTCTGCCGCCATCGAGAACGCAGAACTGAGTCTTACTTTCCGGGATCGTGGTGCGATGCCGGCGTTTTTGCCGGTGGACATCAAGCTTCCTTCCAAGCTTTATGATCTATACACAGGGGCCGGCGACACAGATCCATCCGACCGGATCTCGCTAGAACAGCTTATCAAAGCTCGGGTCAACAATGTTCCCGATTTGCTGCCCAGAACCACATATCATCACTCTGAAAACGGACGAGAGGTCTACTATTTCTACCCCCGAATAAGCTTGGACTTCTCTTCTCAGTTATTGGCGCAGAATGTGGGTGACAGATTTTCGTACCTAGGTGTGGCGGTAATCTTGGACAATCAGCCCAAAAATCCCAGAGGCGATAAAGTCAGATTCGTGGACTTTTGGCCCAAAGATGCGGACATTGTTGAGTACACTCGAGGAAAACTAACCCAAAATGCTCAGCTAAATGCAAAAGCAACATCCTCAAGTGGGAACGAAACAACTGCAGGCACTGAAAACACAGACGGCGGCAACAAAGCAACCGACGGGTCGAAAGAAACCGGCAGCAGCGGCGCTGAACTAGCCTATACCTACTCAGAGACGTTTGTGAACGAGCTTCAAGATGCGTTCGAACGAAGGACAACTGGTATCTTTGATGACGGCAAGGCTTTTTTGGCCGAGTTTCGGTCGATAAAAAACAAGCGAATTGGCGGTACCTACACGTTCGATTTGATGTTAGAAATGCCAGCAGTACTCAAGGTCGGTGACACGACTTCTACATCGGAACCTCTGGATGAAAAGATAAGCGCCCACGCCTACTTGGTAGGCGTTGTTCGCCACGTTTACAAAAAAGGTAAAACTGGACTACTCACTCGAGTACCCGAACCCGACAATGACCACGTGTACGAACAAGTCATAGTTGAGCCCATCGCGTCCCAGAAAATTTGGCAATACCATGGTGTTCCCTACACAACAAATGACACTATCCTATCCGATACGTTTGCACTAACTGTCTACACCAACAATAGCGACGCGCGATACGTCGTTACATCAGGCACAAAACCTGAAACGGTACTGGGATCGGGGGGTGGTCGCGAATCCACGATAACCTTGCCCATAGACGAAAATCCGGTTGAGGCCCAGATAAGATTCATGGACATCATCGTCGAAAACGATTCGGGATTTCGTGTATTGGAAGCTGCCCAAGCACCGAAGTTCACGATACCCGGGAACAAGGCCGGCAGCTTCAACGCATATGCCGAATACCGACTCAAAGAATAGGAGAGACTCATGAGCGATAAGGAGTTTATGGCCGAAGTCGAGGACTTCGTTAAAAAGCACCCAAAGGACGGATCAAAGATTTTTGTGGAGATTGATTCGGCTGAGCTTTTGAAAGAATTCAACGTAGAAATTGCTGCGGCTGGTGGGCGGCGTTGCACCAAAATAGCGATCAACCCCAAGACGGGGGAGAAAATCTGCCTGAAGTGGGAATCCACGTAAGCACTATCACCACGCCCGGACACAGAGAAGCAATGATCTTAGGTCACTGGGAACCGTCACAGATACCCTGCACTTCGAAGCCAAGACTTCCAGCCAACGTCGCCCACTGGGGGCAGATGGGCCGGTAAGCATCGTCTCGGATCCAGCGCCTCAGAATACGAAGACTCTCATCATCAACTTTCACATGATCCGGGGCTGAGTCGCTACTAGGGCTAGCACGACAGTCCCGTTTCTTAGCAGCATCTTTGTTTCGCCCGGCGGAATAAAGATTTTCAATTGAAAATCGTGTAGTACACCCTTCTAATCTCATTTCATTAGGCTCACCACTTTCCGCGTCATTTCTATCCGCAACGCTAAACGGCTTCTCGAAGGTCACTGATGTTGGCATCATCCAGTGGGTATCTAACCCACCGCTGCGATAAACCGTTGGCATTGAAAGATAATGCAGCTGGATCGGCAGTGTATGATCGACACCACAACTGACGCCGCCTGACACACCCTTACGCTGCTCAAGAGACAAACTACAAAGCAACTCGTTAATCAATTCAGAAGCCAGTTTTTCCTTTGAGCTTAGGCCCGCGCCAATTCCACGATCTTGAGAATAAGTAAGCCCACCACCAGACGCTTCCGCCACCACGATGTGTATGGGCGGCCATTCGATCTCAGCAAGTGGCTTGCCGCCGGCGTGGTCGGTAATCGCAGACCGCAAGGCATACAACAAGCTGATCAGTCCTCGATTGTCGGTGGCACCACCGTCGGTTACCCAATAACGCACACCCTTGGGCTTTGATGGCTCGTGTACATCGATGGCGGCATTGGAAAAAACTGGCGGAAAGTTAGCGCTTAGCGCTGCTGCTCTTGTCAACGGGATTTGGTCAGCACTTAGTACCGCTTGAAACAGATATTCGTCTGGTGCGGCATTAAGTGCGCTCACGGGAAAGACATCTGCCTTAAGATTCGTCAACAACAGTCGTCCTCCGATGGGCTCACCGCTTTGGAGTGCTTCGCCACAGGTAGCCTCTCGTTCTGGTAAGGAACTGTCCGTCTCATCACAGGCTTGTCGCAGTTCAGACCACGGAAGCTGTGATGTGTTGTCGTTGGCCCGCCAATCACCCCAAGGAAAAGCACCGGTCATTGCTGTGTTGAAAATCACGCCGAGATTGCCCACTGACCCGATTCTGTCTCGATTCCCTAAACCAAAACGCCGTTCGAAACTTTCGGACAATAGGTGACCCGTTCTAAATCCGAGTTTTACCGGTTGATCGCCACCCTCGCCTTTGAAGCCAAAATCCTTGGCACTGGTCTTGGCATTGGCATAAATCCGCCACTCCCCCAATCCTTCCAGTGCATCTTGAATAAAGGAAGCCCCCATGACGTTGGCGAACGTGTTGAAATCCTCTTCGTTGTATTGCTTACGCAGGTCATTGTGGCCAGCAAAGTAAGCCATGGCTGCACTGCTACCGGACACACCGCTGAGCAACATGATGTTGCAGCCTTGATTGCCCTCAACCAATCCCCGCAACACTGCGGCGGTATTCAACGCCGCTCGAGTACCGCCACCAGAACCGGCAATCAAAATTCGAGGTGTGTTGAGGTCTCTATCTTTGTCGCAACTATCCTTGCTGCCAAAAACTAATTGCTCTGGTGTCAAATTGACTGACGTGGGATTCTCCAACACCAGTTCCGCTGCCTGAGGATCCTCCTGGGCCGTTACCCACCAAATGCTGCCACCAAGCAATACCAAAGGCAGCAATCGATAAAATCTAACCAGGTTTTTTAGTCTGTGTGCGCGGTGGGCTTTTGGGGAAGCGGGTTCCCATGCTGGGTTTAACACGTTATCGATAAGCCCCATGGCATCGTAAAAATGAAACCCGGCACGACTGGGCTTGTCACCGTTATCGAGCTCACCAACCACGGCGAATCGATTGGAGCCGTGCACTTGTAGGACTCGACGGTCTCGTTTAACCCGCACCGGTCTACCTTTGGCTTTAACGCCTTTATTGGGCAGATAGTCCACTCTGCTTTCGGGGCCTTGAGGGTTTTTTGACCCGAACATTTGCACCAACTTTTCAGACAGGAACCGTGACGACCAATAGTCGTAAAACCAAGTGATACCATACAGCGCTAGTATGTAGTAGATAATGGTCCAGTTAACCGAGGGCAAGAGCAGTGCGAATCCTCTGGCAGCGTAAGAGTTTGGTTCAGGTGCAACCCCCATCAATGTGGAGACATAACCCACATCCGCTACCTTCAGGGCTGCCAATACGATAACCGCCAATGAAAGCAACTGTGGCACGCCTTGAAAGAAGCCACGACCGAGGGTGTCCACCATGGCTCTTAGTCTGGGCGCGACCTCCGCCGCTCCAAGTAACACCAATGTGCCACCCAGCACCCACAAACCAATCTTCCAATCCTCCTGAGGTTGAGAGACGATCCAAATGGCCGCGGGCAACAAGAGTTGTAAAGGTCGACCCAACGGCACCAACAACGCCCCGCAGATGTGATCCCATACTGAATCGTCAATCTTCTCTACATCCACGAAGAGTTCTACTTGCTTAAGCTCTTCTTGATAATCAAACTTTCTGAACAAGAGCCAGGCTAAAAACTTGCAAATCAGAAGCACGCCCAATACCAAACCGATCAACGGTATCAACATGTGTCGATACACTGTCTCATCAACTTCAAGGGCAAAAGGAGACGCTGAAAACCAAACGAAAATACAAACGAAAGTGAGCAATCCAAACTGGTTCCACACCAATGCTTTTTCTGGCAAGAAACTTTTGTCGTCGAAGAACATGCGCAAAGTGAAGCTCATCAGAAATAGCCCGATGGCAAGCCCGATAGCGAAAGTTCGCCACCCCGCACCGCGAAAATCTGTGGTGGGCCCAAACACAACCAAGAACACCAAAAACGCACCCAACCACAACCCCAGCGCCGAATGACCTCGGGGCAGAAACAACTTGAGGAAGTTACTGACGTACTCGTCTTTTCGAAGTACTCGCTTAAGCAGTTGGCCGCCTCGGGTCGCTTTGAAGTCCTCCTTGGTGATGTCATCCCAAAAAGTGGCGTTGAACCAGCGATCAAGATGGCGAAGAAAACGCACCAACCGCTCTACCCGACCTTGTTTTTCTGATTCTTCTTTTGGTCCCTGAGGAGGCTCAGTCATATCCATA
>JBCCFQ010000215.1:0-6319 GCA_039029655.1 Pseudomonadota bacterium
ATGCGGTCTTCATCGGTTGGTTTGTGTCGAAGACCACGGCGCTGGAGGAACTGGGTATCGGCGACGGGACAGGCTTTTCAGTTTGGCGTTTCCTAATGCGCTATGGAACCCCCGTTGTACTATTATTCATCTTTTACAACAGTTTTCTTAAACCCATATTGGAACAATAGCAGTCATGATGAGAAATCTTTGTTTTACCGTTACAGCCCTTTTCGTTTTTGGCGTGGCCCACGCGGATTTTTCGGATCGCGTTAAGGAAGCCATGCAGTCCGATCTCCGAACAGAACGGGAAATAGCCCGGGACGCCAATAGAAAGCCTGCAGAAACACTAGCTTTTTTCGGCATTACAGAATCCATGAAAGTGCTGGAGCTGGTACCTGGTGGAGGCTGGTATACAAAAATTCTGGCGCCAGCACTAAAGGAAGAAGGTGAGTTTTACGTCGCCATTGGTACAAATCGTGTCAAAGAGCGACTCTTGGTCCTTCCCGAATTCAAACATGTCAACTTAATTGAAGGCATAAGAGTATCTCGCCCAGAAGGCAGTCGTTTTTCCAACCTAGACTCGATGAATATCGCCGATGATGACTTTGACGCCGTATTAACCTTCAGAAACCTCCACAACTTTTCCGCCCAAGGACGCGCCGCGATGAACAAGGGTGCCTTTGACGCCCTAAGACCCGGCGGCATTTACGGGGTGGTGGACCACACCAGGAGACACATGGAAGGTGGTAACGATGAAAATCGCCGACGCTTGGATCCGGTTTTAACCATCAAAGAAATCGTGGATGCGGGATTTGAATTTGTGGATTTTTCCGACTTGCATTACAAAGCGGCTGACGAGTTGGACCTAGAAGTCGGTCACGACAGTGTGACCGGCAAGACCGATCGATTTACATTGCTGTTTCGCAAACCCACCAATTGAACCAGGGACATAATGTATGGGCCGCTGGCGACCACCGGCACCAAAGTCTGCACCGTACATCACGGCGACGGGCTTTGAAACTCTGCAAAAAGAACAGCAAAGGCTGTGGGTTCGACGCAAAGATGTGGTGAAAGCCTTATCGGCGGCGGCAGCCGAAGGGGATCGCTCGGAAAATGCAGAGTACATCTATCGCAAAAAGGAACTTGCGGGAATAGACAGAAGGATTCGTTATCTACAAAAAAGGCTGCCGGAACTCACTGTGGTTTCAAGACCAGGTGCTTTGGACCAGGTGTTTTTCGGTGCCTTTGTGGCATTGGTAAAGCCAGATGGCCAAACGGTGGAATACCGAATCGTTGGAGCTGACGAAACAGACTCCAAATTAGGCTATATCAGCCTGGACTCTCCGATGGCAAAAGCACTAATGAAAAAGCATGAGGGTGACCTGGTGAACGTCAGGTTGGGTGACCGCGAAGAAGAGTTTGAAGTATTGTCTATTAGATACACTACTGACCCATGAGAGACCAACGGGAAGTCGCCCAACAGTGTAGTGAAAAGCTACTGCAGCACGATCATGCAGCAAACAATTTGGGTATCAAAATTGTTGATGTTTCCCCTGGCCATGCCACGGCAAAGATGACCGTCACGGAGGCTATGTTGAACGGGGTGTCTTTTTGTCACGGTGGCGTGTTATTCACCTTGGCGGATACAGCGTTTCAACACGCATGCAACACCCACAACAACGTGACGGTAGCTGCTTCAGGAGAAATCGACTTCCTAAGACCCGCAGTGCTAGGGGATGTCATTACTGCCGTGTGCCAGGAGTTAAAGCGCGGCCGAAAGAACGGCATCTACGACATCACCATTTGCAATCAGAAAAATCAAATGATCGCCGTATTTCGGGGCCGCTCGTTTGCAACCGACAAACCCCTGTTAGACTAGCCTTGCTCTAGCTCCGTCGCAGAGAATCGACTTGAACGCCTCGCGGTGCCAGCCTTTCGCAAGCCCAGGGGCTAGATGGGCCGCTGATTGGGTCATGTTGCCACCCATTGCTCCTCGAAACCCAGGCCTTTTTCGCCGCCGCCGGAATCTTGAAATAAACCCCACCCATCCTCGGTCTAGTTAAATGCGGTAGTTGTTTCATGCCGCAGTCACAGCCTTTAGTCCTTAGGTCTCCGAACTTTGGCGAGTGGGTTGTGAAACCAGTGGGTTGTCCCGATACCCCAGTGAAATGGACACAGTCCTAACACATGGCCATCTCCCAAGCCCAATGGGCGGCCATGTACTGATTGGGGCAACTCCCGGGCCGGGTGGAGTCCCCATCCCTTCACCCGGCCCATTTCTTTTGGCCCTGTCGCCAAAGCCCATTGACCATAATCCGGGGGGCCTCGATTTCGGCACCCCGCGGGCCCAAACGATTATCTTATAACGCACTGTTTCTTATTGTCTTTTTTCAGATCTGCTAAGGCAGAGCTGAGACAATTCTAGGTTTTTGCAGACCAGACCTGGGACTCCAACCGCCAAAGGCGGTATTCTCTTTGGTATAAGGTCAAGGGCTCCATTGGGGGCTGGGATGACAAAAATAATAAGCGAGACGAAGGGAGCTTCAGTATCTTACGCGCACTGGTATTGATCACAGTTTGCTTTGCCCTGAACACGTGCACTCAACCACCAACTCTTCTGGAGAAGGTCCAGAACTTGGGTGAGCTCCGAGTGGCTACGCGTGTGTCCTCGTCGACTTATTATCAGGGCTCCGACGGCCCAGTGGGACTTGAATTCGATTTGGCTCGTGAATTCGCGGATTATCTAGGGGTAAATTTGGTCATGTATGCCCCGGAAAATTTCACTGATGTGATTAGTGATGTGACTTCGGAAAAGGCTCACATGGCCGCTGCAGGATTAAGCATCACCGGTCCTCGGGAAGCACTACTCAAATTTGGTCCAAGCTATATGGAGACAACGCCGCAGTTGGTGTATCGATACGGACAAGGGCGCCCCAAGAGCTTGGATGACATTAAACCCAACGAGTTAACCATTGTCGCTTCCAGTTCCCACGAGGAACAGCTGAGGTCTCTAAAGCTCCATCACCCCGAGCTTGAATGGCAAACCGTCAGTGAGACTGACAGTGAAGAACTGATTTACCGAGTACACAAAGGCGATCTGAAATACACCGTTGCCGACTCCACTGACGTTCTTTTGAACCGCTATTTCTACCCAAACATACGACCGGCATTCGATTTAAAGGCACCGGAACCCATTGCCTGGGCGTTTCGTCGCGACGAGGACGATACGTTACTCAATGCGAGTTTTGACTTTTTTGCGGGCTATACTGCCGATGAAAGTTTGGCGGATCTAAAAGAACGTCACTTTGGTCACACCAATCGTTTTGACTTTGTTGGGTCCAGATTGTTTTTAAGACACACCAACAGTCGGTTACCGCGCTACCAAGAAGACTTTGAGACTGCCGCTGAAACCTATGGTGTCCCTTGGCAATTACTGGCGAGTATTGGATATCAAGAATCCCATTGGAACGCCAAAGCCGTGTCTCCCACCGGAGTACGAGGAATCATGATGTTGACCCAAGGTACCGCACGGCAAATGGGTGTGAGTAATCGCACGGATCCAACCCAAAGCATCATGGGCGGTGCCCGTTACTTTAATCGTGTGAAGTCTAAAATTCCCGAACGCATAGGAGAACCAGATCGAACTTGGCTTGCCCTAGCGGCTTACAACGTGGGCTTTGGCCATCTAGAAGACGCACGAATCTTAACGGAGATGCACAACAAAGACCCAGACCGGTGGATAGATGTACGAGAATACCTTCCGTTACTGAGCCAAAAAAAATGGTACAGCCAACTACGCCGAGGCTACGCCCGAGGTTGGGAACCGGTTCTCTATGTAGACAACATACGTAGCTACTACGAGACATTGCTGTGGCAAACCTCGTCTCGGAATTATGGGGCCCAGGAAGCGGAGAAGCCGGACGAAACTGAAGAAGACGCAGACGAAGACGAACGGGAAGAGAGTTCGGATACGGTGGACACCTGACGCGGCGAACGCGCCGCTTCAGTTACAAGTAAACAGTGTCAAGTTTCAAGAGACAATCAGACAGCTCTGTTGATCGTGAACATTGTCAGCGATTCCCCAAACTTGAAAAAACTTTGTTGCAGAGGAACACTCAATCGGTCCGAACACTGCGACAAGATTAATGTGTAGTAGTCGGTATTTGATCTTACAGTCAGCGTCCGATTTGATCGCGCCTAGCGTCCGCATTACACTGGATTCCTGCCGTTCGCGCAGCGGTACACTGTGCGACGGCAAATGACCCAAAGCGGACTTTCCAAAAACCCAGTGTGAAACCTCAAACACGAAAAAAAAGGGGGCTACGTGTTTCTAAGGCGCCTATCGACGGATCTAAGAAATCAAAACTGGCTTGCCGTCGGTATCGAGTTACTTGTCGTTGCAGTTGGGATATTTCTCGGCTTACAAGCCTCTAACTGGAATGATGATCGAGTCGAGCGCACTCTAGAGCATGGTTATCTAATACGACTGCATGAAGATATTCTTGAGAGTGCCAGAGGGCTGGAAAGGGACAACGAGTTTCTAGAAGAGCAACTCTCCGATCAGGCGATAGTCCTTGCAGCTTTGGATGCGTGCGAATTTTCACCAGACGATGAGTTGGCGATTCAGCGCGGAATTGGTTCGCTTGGGTGGTTAAACCCGCCAAGATTATTCAGACGAACCATCGACGATTTGGCGGCTTCTGGACGTACGAATATCATTCGAAGTACTCAAATAAAGGCCGAACTCGCTGGACTTGTAGCGGATGTGGAGTTCCGAGACAGAGTAACTGAGTCAATATTTCGCATGGTCGAACATCATCGTTCAGTGCTTGACAAACAAGTTCGATATGACGTGTCAAAACCTCTCGGCGGAAGCCCATGGGCGGTCGCTGTCAATTTTGATATTCAGACACTTTGCGATGAACCACGCAATGCTTCAGCGGTATCCGTGATCAGTTTCCAGACTCGAGAACGTCTCATTGCTTACCAAGCGCTTCTGAATCGTTACCAGAGCTTCCTGCCTTTGATTGAAAACGAGCTGCAATCACGTTGGAACGATACTATCGGCGAGGAATAGGCCAACAAGCGCGGCGGCCGCTTTTGGCCGTTTGCCGACTGTAAGCTCAAGCTGAATTTCGTCGTTCGAGCGTCTGCTGCTTGGAAAAGCTGACATTCAATGCGCGATCAAATCGGACTGTCATTGTACGGTCGAGTCTGAGCTATCACAATTATTGTCAGTCTCTTGCAACTTGAAACTTGTCACTTGCAACTAAGACTCTCACCGCCTCTCCCTAAAAAACCCCCTAAGCAACTCGGCACTCTCCTCCTCCAACACACCCCGAACAACCTCCACCCGATGATTGAGTTGTTCCGTTTGCAACAAGTTAAAGACGCTCCCCGCCGCCCCCGCCTTCGGATCTGGTGCCGCGAACACCACTCGCTGTATCCGCGCATGGACAATGGCACCGGCACACATGACACAGGGTTCTAATGTGACGTACAAGGTGGTATTGGGTAAACGATAGTTACCTAGAGTTTTGTTGGCCGACCGAATGGCGGCTACTTCTGCATGAGCGGTGGCATCGCAACGACCGATGGGTTCGTTCCAGCCACGACCTACCACCTCTTCGTTCTTGATGATGAGAGCGCCGACCGGAACCTCACCTAACTCTTGGGCGTAGTTGGCCAATTCTAAGGCTTGCGACATCCAATGATGATGCTTCTCTGAGACGTTAGTCACGACAGTGCAACCTCGTGAATAGGCGTAAATAGTGGATGTGAATGGGTGCCGGTCACCGACTTTTTTGACTTATTTGACTGTTGCCACGCTACTCCCATTCAATGGTAGCAGGTGGTTTGCCCGAGACGTCATACACCACCCGGGATATGCCGGACGTTTCATTGATAATGCGTCGAGACACGCGTTCTAAGAAATCATAGGGAAGCCGAGACCAGTGGGCGGTCATGAAATCCACGGTTTCTACACACCTTAGTGCAATCACATAATCGTAGCGACGACCATCACCCATGACCCCGACTGAACGTACGGGTAAAAACACGGCGAAGGCCTGGCTGGTTTTCTCGTACAAGCCAGCTGCTGACAGCTCTTCAAGAAAAACAGCATCTGCAAGCCGTAACAGATCAGCGTATTCCCGTTTTACAGCCCCTAAGATTCTGACCCCAAGGCCAGGTCCGGGAAATGGGTGGCGATGCACTAAGCTTTTTGGGGCAAAACAACGCGCTGAAAATTATGGGCTGTGTGCGGTCTTTCTAGGCGATCCCATCGTGATCATCGCAATGCCCACCAGCCAGATCAGCAGCAGCACCGCGATTGCAG